>JAYVII010000001.1:0-6431 GCA_043770395.1 bacterium
TAATTCAAATAGCGGACATGTATGCAGGTAAAAATCGAAAAGAAAAACAAAAAGCCCTGTGAAGGACTTTTTGCCAGTGTACTTGCTATACTTTTGGTCAGGCGTGCTGAGCATCGCTTTTCGCTTGTATCTTAATTATATTATATACAAATTAAAAATGCTTGTCAAATATTTTATAATCATGCTATAATCGCTACATGGATCTCACGATTAAACTAGACAGTGCTACTCTCAATATCAGAGTAGCCGTAATTTTAAAAAATAAAAATGGTTACATTTTTGAAAAACATAAAAGTGGATATATATTCGCTATTGGTGGTAGGGTAAAGCTGGGAGAGAGCTCATTACAGGCTGCGCATAGAGAGCTTAAAGAGGAGCTACTTATAAGTGATAAGAATTATAATATAGAACTTAAATATAAAGCAATAATAGAAAATTTCTATACAAATGCAAATGAAGAGATGCATGAAATTTGTTTCGTATATGAAGCGACTAATATATATGATAATGTATTGAGAGAAGAGCTCTTCATCGAGGTGGACTCATTGGACTTTGCAAAGCATGACATAAGGCCAATAGAGCTGATCGATATTACTAATGATAAAAGTGGAGAGTTTAGGAATGTAGTAGTGGGGAAATAAAAATATTTGTAAAATTTTATATAATACTGTAAATTAAAACCATGTATAGAACAGGAGCCTCAGCACTTATAATTAATAAAAATAAAGAATTACTTCTAGTAAGTCTGATATCATTTGAAGAGATGTATTTTGCTATTCCTGGCGGGGGGCTAGAAGATGGAGAGGATTTAAAAGAGGCCGTTTATAGAGAAATACAAGAGGAGCTTGGCATAGAAAAGGAGTCGCTAGAATATGTAGGTGAAAGCGACACGCCAATAATATTTAAATTTAAAGAGATTAAATTGATTCGAGATGGCCATGAATATGAAGGTTCAGAAAGATACTTTTTTGGATTTAGATTTATTGGAAATGATACAGAAATAAAATGCCAAGAAGGGGAAGTGAGAGCGTATAAGTGGGTGCCTTGTAAAGATTTAAAAAATTATTTACTTTTTGAAAATCAAATGGAGGATACAATAGGGAAAATAAAAGAAATTTTTCTAAAATATTAAAACCATGCAAAACAAAATCGAGACAGAAATTAAATTGATATTAGGAAATTGTAATCTAAATGAGAGCGAAGAGTTAATATCTAGAATAGAAAAGGTTATGAACCTGGAAAGGACTGCTATGTTTCACCAGACTACACATCAATTCTTTGAGGATGACTATACAAAACAAACAGCCTTCCCTCGCATAAGGAATGAACAGAATGGTGACACCACCTTGACAGTAAAAGCCAAGATAAAAAATGAAATAGGGCAAGAGATAGAGTCTAATTATTTTAAAAGAGTAGAGCTAGAAACTAATATTTCTAATACAGAAAATGTAATAGCCATGATGCCATTCTTTGGATTTAAAAATAAAATATCTTGGGAAAAGAAGAGGATAAATTTCCTTTCTGAAAATAATGATACAGAAAATTACCAATTAGACTTTGCTGTATCTTTGGATGAGACGCCTATGGGATATTTTTTAGAAATAGAAAGTAGTGAAGATAAAATAGAAGAAGTCATAAAGTTACTAGGACTCTCTAATCTAGAGAGGAGTAATAAACCGTACCTAGCTTTGTGGGAGGACTATAAAAAAGTAAATAAGGTGGGGGGAGAAATGAGATTCTGATTAGATAAATTTTATTAAACATGCTATTATATAAAAATGAAAAAAGAAATATTTGACGATTTTTTTAAACCATATTCTGAAAATGTTGACCAAGTTGACTTGAATAGTTCTTTTTGGAAATTATCAGATAAAATAATTTTAGAAATAATTAAAAAAGAAATACTTGTGAACTGTAATAAGGAAAGCCTTATTATGGATGCGGGGGGTGGGACTGGAAGATGGATTGTCAAAATGGCAAAAGAAACGGATGCTAATTTTGTGCTCTATGATAGATCAGAGCATATGCTTTTGAAAGCTAAAAGTAATATTTTATCAGCTGATATAGTGGATAAGGTTAAAATAATAAATGGAGATCTAAATGATATTGTAAAAATTTCTGATAATTCTATTGACAACGTTGTTAGTATATACAGCCCTATTAGTTTTATTTATGAACCAGAAAAAGCATTCAAAGAAATGTATAGAGTTTTAAAACCTGGTGGTAAAATTTTAATAATGGGCCATAGTTTTTATAATGCTATTTATTCAAAAATTAATAATTACAATGCTTTATCAGAAGAGATCGGTGTATTATTTAATCAGAAGATTGTTAAGTGGGCACCACACGTACCAAACCTGATCACATACTCAAAAGAGACCATGGAGGAAGGACTAAATAAAGCCGGGTTTTATTCTGAGAAAACTTACGGTATACCAGTTTTTGTTCAGCCTGGACCTGAAGATTTTAATCCTGGCAATGAGGGGGTTAGTAGGATTTCAAAATATTTAGATGATGTAAATAATTTTAATAAAATTTTTGAATTAGAGATGATGTCAAATTCACTACCAACAGTGGCAAATAGAGGAATGAATATATTTACTTTGGCAACCAAAAAATAACTAAAATGGAAACACTAAGACAAAGTTTGGGAGATAAAAGTTTATTATCTAGAAGTTTAGAAAGGTCAGATTTAGAGGAAGCTTATGTGAGGTTAAGAGAGTTAAAGAGCGAGGATATTCAAACTATTTTAATTTCCCTATTTGAAGATAGAGCCAAAGACATAGAGCCAAAGGATTTACTTAGACAGGCGACTGGCAGTCGTTTTTTGGACCCATCTCCGGTCTCGCAGAGAGAATTAATATCATTTAACGGTGTTGCAATTGATGTTTTGCCAGAAAATTTTGAAGCTATACAACTCTCGCCTCTTGGCCCACTTGGTACTAATGCTGTTCTGTGTGGTCTAAGTCAAAAAACTGTAATAGCAACATCTCGGTGTAACGAAGTTATATCAGACGCATCTCCAATACTTGCAATAGAATATGCAAAAAGAAGAAGAAAAAACCAGAAAGGACAAATTAATTTTTTTACTTCTGAGAGGGTTGTAAGGGCGCAGAACTTTGATGTAAAAGGTTTTACATCACATTTCCAGGCCCTGTTCTTGTTTTCTGCAGACAAATTTGAGGGTAGGTGGGAGTTGATAGAGAGAATGCTAGAAGAACACATTGGTTATTATTTAAGGTTAATTTACGAATTGTCTGTTAAAGATAAATATTCTGTAAAAAAAGTGACCGTGTCACTTTCTAATTTAATGATTTTAGAAGTATTAATTTCTAAATATAAAATTGACAGGAAAAAATTGATGACAAATACTCAAACTGTGGGGTTTGATGTATTTAAGGATTACGATATTAAATTTCCAAATAAATTAAAAACTACAGAAACTGATGGTCTAGAAAGTTTAACCCAAAATCATCTTGAGGCTATAGGAATTAAAAAGCCCTTTGGGTTTTTATTAAGGAATTGCACAACAATGATTGGAAGGCTAGTGATAAAATATCCAAGTGTAAATTTTGACTTTGATTTTAGTAGAATAGCAGGGATTGGGTATTATGATGATTTATGTTTTAAGATCACCGCAGAAAATGAAGATGGCGAGCTATATCCACTCGCTGATGGTGGTTTTACTGATTGGACTAGGCAGCTTGTACAATCAGAAAAGGAGATATGTATATCTAGTGGCTTTGGGGCTGAATTATTTATCAATAAATTTAAGAAAAAATAAAAATAAGCTTATGAAAACTATAAAAGCCCCCCGTATCTTACCAGACAAACTCAAGAGCGGTGACCTGATTTCTATTTTATCACCGTCTGCGGGTTTGGCACCGTTTGCAATGCATAGGATTGAGAAAGGCAAAAAAGCTTTGGAGGAGATGGGGTTTAAGGTAAAAATTGAAAAGTTTGCACTGCAAAATGCAGGTTACATATCTGGAACCATTGAAGAGAGAGTTTCAGATATACATTCTGCCTTTGAAGATAAGAATGTAAAAGCTATAATTTGTACGATTGGCGGCAATCACTCAAATCAACTTTTAAAATTTATTGACTGGGAATTAATTAAAATGAATCCTAAAATCTTTCTCGGGTATTCTGACATTACAGTTCTACATAATGCAATATATAAAAAGACAGGCCTTATAACCTATTATGGACCATGTATCATGCCTGAGTTTGGAGAATATCCGGAAATGGATAAATACAACGTTGAGTATTTTAAAAAAGCTTTAGTAGAAGGGAGTGTTGGGCAAATAAATCCATCGCAGGTCTGGACTGATCAATTTCTTAACTGGTTTACCGGTGAAGACAAGGGTGGTAGAATTTACAAGATAAACACTGGTTATAAATGGTGGCGTGAAGGCCGAGCTACTGGTACTATTTTAGGTGGAGCTATACCATCCATTAATCATCTGGCTGGTACTGAATTCTGGAATAGCCTTAAAGGAAAGATTTTATTTATAGATTTACCAGAAGGCAATACTCCAGGACAGGGGATATCAATAGCAGATATAGATAGTCACCTCGCTGATTTATTTAATCTTAATGTGTTCAAAGATATAAAAGGACTTATTATTGGAAGACCATATGCTCAAGATGAGGGGAGGCTGGCTGAAATAAAAGCAATCTTTGATTTCTATACAAAAAATACAAAATATCCAATACTTTATGATGTTGATATAGGGCATACGACACCAATGATTACGGTTCCTTATGGTATGAAAGTTGTATTGGATAGCAGTAAAAATATCTTTGAAATAAAAGATTAATTTATAAAAAATAATTAAAAATAAAATGGACAAAACAAATTTCTTCGAGTTAATTTATAAAAAAGATATAGAATTTATAAATAAAAATAATATAGAATTTATAATGCCTAGTTATAAGCCGGAAACTCACTATTTAGATGTGGCTAATTCAAAATATTACAAAGCCCTAATAGTTTTTCGAGACTCAATAAAACAGGCGTGTGACTTTTATTGGTCACAGTTAGAGCATGCCTATAATTTAGATCTATTTATGATGACGCCTAGTGTCTCCTCTCCTATGGGCCCAGGGTCTGATAGTGAGGCAGTAGAAATAAAATTTGGGGGTCTTAGAACTTTTTTGGTTGATAGTTCCCAATTTGGATTTGAGCCTGTTATATTAAATGGAATTGATAAAGTATATTGTTATCTACCTTCAATGAGAGGAGAAAATCCTGACAAAAGGCACTTGAATCAATTCTATCACTGTGAAGCAGAGATAAGAGGAACTCTGAATGAATTAATGCCAAGTATGGAGGGATTTATAAAATTCCTAGCAGATACATGCCTACATATGCCTAATATATTGAAACTTATATCTGAGAATCCAGATTTATCTTTTGAATATTTAAAAAATATTGTTGAAGCTAAGAATTTTGAAGAGGTGGAATTTTCTGAAGCTGTAAATATTTTGATTACGAATGGATTTTCAAAACATATTAACAAAACGAAATACGGTTCAGACATATCTAGTGAAGGAGAATTACAATTAATAAAAATTTTAAAATCAAGCAAACCAATTTGGTTGAGAAACTTTGATAGAGATAGAGTGGCTTTTTATCAAAAGCCTATAGAGCTTGGCAGTAACAAAGTTATAAATGCAGATTTACTTTTTCCTCAAATAATTGATGGATCTTTCTGGGGTGAAATTATTGGTTCAGGTCAAAGACAAGATAACTATAATGAAATGCTTGACTCTCTTTCAAGACAAAAGATAGACCCAGCACCTTATGAATGGTATATGCAGTTAAGAAACCAATCTAATTACAGCATTACATCCGGTTTCGGCCTTGGAGTAGAGAGGTTTATTGCGTGGTGCCTCTGTAAGAGTGACATAAAGGATGTAATCCTGTATCCGAGAATTAAGAATATAGTAACATATCCATAATATTCATGACATATATAATTTCTAATATTTGATTCAGATAATAACCTAGCTTTAGTGGGCACTACCGTTAATTATATATATCTTGCCTAGTGGTGGTATTGATGACGATGAAGATGATGAAGAAAAGAAAAATGGTTTGCAGGACATAAAAAGTATTTTAAATTACCTCTTAATATATTCTTTTTAGATTCCATAATTATGTTACTTTTCATTAATTTACAGTAACATTTTATTTTCTTCTTTTTCTTCATACCCTAGTATTTTAACTTTGTTTTTCATTTTTCAATAATACTAGTGTTGGGATTAGTTGTTGAAGGTACCCTCTTTCAAACTAGTGCTGTGGCGTATGCTTCCCCGATTTTTTAAACCTCGGGCTCCGGCCCACACACAACAGGAGGCCACCATGGCCGCTCGCAAGTTTCCTCGTCTCCTGGCGACTGCGGTCGCCTCCCTCGCCCTCGTCG
>JAYVII010000002.1:0-6338 GCA_043770395.1 bacterium
GGAGTGACTTCTACTATAAATTTAGAAATTTCAATACTATTTATATTTTCAGTATTTTTTATAATATTAAAATTTATTTTGTTGATCTTGACTCTCAGCTTTTTCTCATTATGATCAATAAAAAAGTATAGCCCAGGCCAAGGATTAAGCGCTCTCCATTTATTCAAAATCTTTTTAACAATATCAAAAGATACATTTATATTTTCATTAAGTAGATCTGTTATATCTCCTTGCGACTTTTCTATAAATTTACAAAAGGTGGCCTTACTTTCATCTTGATCTTTTGGTTTCAAGCTACCGTCCATAACAAAAGGCAATATTTGCAATATCATATTTGTACCTTCTCGTCCATATAATCTCTCTATTGTCTCAGAATTATAATTAGTATTGACGACTGCGTCGCTACTGATACTAATATTTGTATTATTTTTAATATTTAAAGAAATACTTTTCTGTATATACACTGGACCGCTATCCATGCCAGCGTCCAATTTCATAATTGATAATCCTATACTGTCTAGCCCATCTAGCAATTGACTCTCTATGGGTGAAGGCCCACGATATAGCGGCAGCATTGATGGATGTATGTTGAGTATACCTTTGACTGGCCAATTAAGTATATACTCTGGTATTATTTTGCCATAGCTTGCTACTATAGCTATATCTATTTTATTTTCTTTTATATATTTATAAAAGTCTATATTTTTAATCTCTGTCGACTCTTCTAAATCTTTTTCTTTGAGTGTGCTTGGCTGATATACTTTTATACCTTTACTCTCGGCCCAGACTTTAATAATTGGTGCAGTGAGCACATGGTCCCGACCGACCGTTGCATCAGGTTTGGTAATTATGGCTGCTGGTATCAGTCCCCCATGATACAAATTATATATAGCAGCCTCGGCCAATGGCCCAGTACCAAAGAATACATATTTTATTGTACTTACAATTTCACTTTCAATTTTATTTTCTAATTTTGTATTCATAAATGGCTACTTCAGGTATTGCTTATGTCTTTTATCAAAGGCGTCCGTATCAGCTTTATAATCATACTCCTCCATCTCATATCCATGATCAATAAAAAGTATGCCTTCTAAATGATCTATTTCATGCTGTATAATATGAGAGATCAATCCACCAGACCCATAAGTAAAAGTGTTGCCATGCTCATCGTAAGCTTTGACTGTTACATTTTTGTATCTATCAGTTTTGCCATATATACCACGCACCGAGAGGCATCCCTCGTGTACGCTTAGTACTTTCTTGCTATTGTCTACTATTTCTGGATTGATAAATACTTCTGGTCGCCATTTTTGGCCATTATCATAAGATCTGGCTGCTATTACAAATATTCTCTTGCATACACTTATTTGAGGTGCTGCCAAGGCCACACCATCATGATCACGTGTAGCTTCGAATTTCATTTGAGCTATTAATTTGAATAAATCTTCACTACCAAATTCATCTTTAGCCACCGGCACACAAATAGCCCTCAGAGGATTATCTTCTTTTTCATCTATTTGTATCACTTTATTGTCTTCCATATTATTTTGTTAATTAATATTTACTTTATTTAAAGTTTATTATTACTTAATTTAAACTTTATTTATATAATAACAAATAAATAAAGAAGAGACAAAATAAAATATCTTAATTAGGGTTGATTTTATTTTTAATTTTCTAAAGTAACTTTTTCTATCAACACATCCTCAAGAGGCATATCACTAGGCTGATTAGACATTCTGCCACTAGTCTTTACATTTTGTATGGCTTCTACCACTTCTAATCCTGATATTACTTTAGCAAATACTGTATAGCTAGCAGGTAACTTGGCATCAGATGCACTCACTATAAAGAATTGACTACCATTAGTGTTGGGCCCACTATTAGCCATAGCTACAGTACCCAATGTATATTGCTCTTTACCAGACAATTCATCTGCAAATTTATATCCAGGACCACCAGTACCCCATACTTGCATACTCAGGCTTTCTCTGCTTAAAGGATCGCCAGTCTGTATCATAAAGTCACGTATAACACGATGGAAACGTACTCCATCATAAAATCCCTTGCCGGCCAAAGTCTGGAAATTCTCCACAGCCTTGGGTGCTGTATTATTAAACTCTATTACTATTTCACCTTTATTTGTTTTTATTCTTGCTTTATTCATTTTAGTATTTGTTTTAATCTCTTTAATGTTATTAACATCTTTTTCTACTTTATTTTCATTAAAAATGAAGTAAGATAAAATTATTATAATAATTATTCCAATTCCAATTATCCATTTATTCATAGTTTTATATTATAACCTATTTTCCAAATTTAAGCACCTCTTTAATTCTCCTTGAGAGATTACGTGCACGCGTAATAAATTTATCTTTACGTTCTGATAATTCTGCATCTACTTTGTCCCTAGCGGCATCTATGGCTTTATAAAGATCATTTTTTATACATTCTATATGCACAGACCTGCTGCCTATTACAGTATGTACTTTGCAATAATAATGATCTCCACTCTGCCTGTGTCCCTCTGTGCGGCCCAGCTCTACCTGTAACTGTATATTGTCACTATCTTTAACAGCCAAAGTATTCATCTTTTCCAATGCATATTCTCGAATCGCACTAGTCAATTCCATTGTATGTGATTTGATGATGATATTCATATTATTATTTAAATTACAACTCAATTTTTAATTTAACAAATTCATCATAATGTGAATTTGTTAATACTGTATAGATCTGCTATATCATCTGTGGCTTCTATGTCTGTGTTGTGGCTTCTAGCTTTTTCTTCTCTGTCTCTGTCATCTTCGAGCAACGATTCAGAAAGATCATTTATTTCTTTGTTAGAAGCAACATTATCATTGTTTGATAGGGTAAATTCCTCTGTATACACTCCTATACTAGCACCGTCAGCGCGTATTTTATCAAACATACCCTGATGAGTTTTGTTTACTCCTGCCACCTTCAGCATATTTGTTATACCCAGCAATTCATCATGAGAGAAATAATCTATAGAAATTTTACCTCCACGCTCTTTGGGCTCTATAGTCACACGAGTACCTAGTGAATTGGCCAGATTTTCTTCCATTTCTACCACCTCAGGCGTTACAAATACACTTTTCTTCCTAACTTTATCATAAGCAATACGTCTGGCCAGTCTCTCAGCTTCTCTAACTGTCATTTTACGCAATAGCATTTCTTTGAATAGCGTCGCTTGTTCTTCGGCTCTATCTGTGAGCATAAGTAAAGGTCTGGTATGGCCTTCGCTTATTTTACCTTTAGTGAGAGCGTCAAGCATTTCTTGTGGCAGCATCAGTATACGCACGGTGTTGGATACATATTCACGACTTTTGCTTACTTTCTTTGCTATGTCCACCCAATTCAATTTAAACTCTTCAGCCAATTGCTGATATGCCATAGCACGCTCTACAGGGTTCAGGTCAGCGCGTACTACATTCTCAATAATAGCCAATTCCAACTTTTCTCTACCGTCATGACCTATACGTATAATACAAGGCACTTGCGATATATTGGCCAGCTTGGACGCACGCAACCTGCGCTCACCAGCTATTAACTCATAACGCGTTTCTATAGATCCATCATTATTGTGTATTTCATCACGAGATATTACTAGTGGCTGTAATATGCCGTATTGCTTGATACTCTCGGCCAATTCAGCCAAAGCATTCTCCTCGAATTCTCTCCTGGGCTGATAGGGGTTAGGGTGTATTTTATCTACTTCTATCCAGAAGATTGCATTTTCCATTGTGGCCATATGTATATATTATAACATAAAACTAAATTAATGGTGTTGATTACACACACTACATAATTCAGTAAAAAATGTCTCATGTTTATATTTCATTAATAACGTCAAAGCCTTTCATTGACCCTACGATACTATAGCCATAGACTTTGCAATCCGTTATTTTTTTAATTTTCTTGGCTGTTTCATTCAAAGTAGACCCCGAGCCTGTGGCATCATCTATCAGGAGCACATTGCCATCTATGCTCTGATTGGGACTAACTATTATAGTGTGACTCGCATTGTATACCCTATCTTCCAATTTTTTTAATGTCTTTTGTGGTATCAAGGTATCAGACTTTATTTTTTCTATTTTAAGTTTTATCAAATCAAAGTCTTTTGTGAGATGTAAATATTTTTCTAATTCAAAAATGAATTGTGTTTTCCTTTTTACTGTCGGAGGTATGTAGGCAATATATTTTATATTTTTACTCTCTATTATATTTAATATTCCAGCATGTATTTCTTTTACAACTTCCTTTATAAGGGTTTTATTTTGTGATGTTTTCGCTATATAAACTAGCTGCCCTAATTTTGTTTTACCAAAGTGTGCAACATTATAAAAGTCAGAATAAAAAATCTGATTTAAGAATATTTCTGTATTTTTATTTTGGCTTAGTATATTTTCTTTGGCTTTTATAAGTCCATTTTGTTTTATTTTATTTGTATCATTAATTATTTTTATAAAGTTTTTTGTTTCTATTTCTATATTCAAATGTGACTTATAGCACCAAAACACAAAGCCTTCAAAGCCCCTCATAATATTACCGGCAGGGTCTATGTATATGTAATTTTTATCTATAGTATATTTGTCATAGTCTTTTATATTATTGATATTTTGTTTTTTTTCTTTATCGCCATCTTTATTAATATCTTTACTATTTTCTTTATTATTATTTGTTATATATAAACCATTATTATTTATATAATAAAATACACCATTGTCGCGACCATCTTTCTTTATTTTATCATCTTCTATTAGTTCTTTAAGTATTTTAAAAAGCGTCACTTCTGAAGTATTTATAGCCGCCCTTATCACGCTCGGCCTTATAGGACCAAATTTCTCTATGTATTTGTAAATTTCATTTTTCATATATTTATTTTTGTTTTTACTATTTTTGTGTTTTATAGTTTCCTGGTATTAGTTTATACTTTAGAAGTACTTAAGGTTTAGTACTAAACCTTAAGTACTTAACATAACATGTTAAATAGAGTATATCAATACATACAGGGTATGTCAATCACTTCCCATTCACGTCTTTCCATATACCATATACCGACCAAGTGGTCCAAGGAAATATTTGTGCTAGAGGTATTATATTAGCCGCTGAGCTAGCAGTGATACGTATAATTATCTTCTTCATTACTCTTTTGTTGGCCTTTAAATCTGTTATGCCTTTTAATCCTGACATAGTAGCAGCCCATATTATTACAACTGTATCTGACATCAAAGACATTATCATGGCCACTACTATAGTCGGAGGGAATATTGCAAGCGCAGCCTTTATAAAATCAAAAACCATAGCAAAAGCCAGCATAAATATAGGAAGCGAAGTGCGTTGACCAGTATAATTACCATTACTATTGACAGTATTATTACTTGAATTCATGATATAATCATAACATGAATATTATCAATATCATAAAAATATGAATAGCAGCGACAGCATAGAAAGTATATACAAAGTAGACAAAGTTCATAAAGAAGCTTTAAACAAAATAGGACTTCACACCATAAAGGATTTACTTTTGTATATTCCTAATCGTTATACTGACGCCAGAGAAAGTTTACCCATATCACACGCTATCACTGGCTCTACTATTACTCTCTATGGCCGCATGGAAAAGGTAAAGGTTACTCGATCATTCCGTGGGCATACACCCATGACTTCGGCCTATTTGCATGATGGTAATGGTCATATCAAATTAATATTTTTTAATCAAGCTTATATAGGAAAAATGTACCCTGACGGCACCAATGTAAAAGTCATAGGCAATATAACAGAAAAAAATAATGAAAAGCAAATCACCAATCCCAATATAGAAAAGGTCACGTCTATAATAGAAAGTAGTGAGTCACTTTTTAAAAATGTAGAAGACATAAATTATCTGATGCCTATATATCGTGAGACCAAGGGCCTTACTAGTAATTATATATACGAAATAGTACGTCGCGCCATAGGACTGGGATATCACAAGATAATGGCTGATCCTCTACCAGAGCATGTGCTGAGTGAGTTACACTTGCCTCATATATCCGATACTATATTATATATACATATACCTAAAAGTGAAGCACTTACTATAGCAGCCAGGAAGAGATTGGCCTTTGAGGAAATATTTTATATGAAATTGATCAAAGAAAAAGAAAGACATCTCGCTCGTGACTCTGTAGCTTATTATATAAATAGCACAAAATATACAACTGAGCACCTCTCTGCTGCACATCAATTTGTAAATTCTCTACCCTACAAGCCTACTGGGGCGCAATCAAGAGCCATAGATATAATACTCAATGATATGAAAAGTAAAA
>JAYVII010000003.1:0-18594 GCA_043770395.1 bacterium
GCCCCAGGTTAAGCGTGGTGGTCTGCTTTTCAATGCTTCCTTCCGGTAATAAAATATGTTCGTTCATTTTTACCTGATAATATATTTATGTTCCCAGCTGAAAGCTAAAGCGTATGACACCCATAGAAGAAATTAAAAGTAAAATAAATATATTAGATATAGTATCCAATTATATCAGAGTGGAGAGGTCGGGTGCACAATACAAAGCTCGATGTCCTTTCCATCATGAGCGCACTCCCAGCTTTTATATATCTCCTGATCGTGGCACCTATCACTGCTTTGGCTGTCAGGCACATGGAGATATATTTGGATTTGTACAAGGTATAGAGCATATACCTTTTGTAGAGTCTCTCAAAATGCTCGCCGACAGAGCTGGGGTGTCCTTAAGTAATCACAAGAAGAAAAAGGATGAGGGTGAAGGACGTATGATTGAGATGCTGACCATAGCAAATGAAAAGTATAGAGAAAATTTGAAACAAAGTATAGAAGCCAAGGATTATTTACTCGGTAGAGGACTCAACGAAATTTCTATTAATAATTTCTCTGTCGGCTATGCCAAGAATGAGTGGAGAGATATATTTATTTATTTGGCTGGTCGTGGATATAGTCCAGAGGAAATGGTGGCTGGTGGACTGGTAATAAAGACTGATGATGGTAAATATTATGACAGATTCCGTGGTCGCATAATGTTCCCAATACATAATGTGTCAAATGCTTTGGTGGGATACACTGGCAGAGTATTGCCAGTGTATGACGATGGTAAAACTGGTAAATATGTAAATACTCCTGAAACGGCGATATATCATAAAAGTAATATATTATATAATTATAATAGAGCCAAAAAGAAAATGGCAGAGACAGGTGAAATAGTACTGGTAGAAGGTCAAATGGATGTGATTATGAGTGCCCAGGCTGAAATAGAAAATGTAATAGCTGTCTCAGGTACTGCCTTTACTGAATATCATGTCAAGATGATTAAAAGATTAGCTGATAAAGTCATAATGTCTTTTGATAATGATAAAGCTGGCCTTGCTGCTCGTGATAAAGCCATACATATGTCCCTGGCTAATGGATTAGAAGTGTATTTGTTGGCCTCACCCCCCAGCCCCCTCTCCAAAGGAGAGTGGGAGCAACCCAAAGATGCCGCAGACATAGTGCAGTCGTCACCTGCTATGTGGCGAGATATGGTGACTAACCGTATACATATATTTGATTATTTTATCAAAGAGGCCAAAGCTTATACAGAGCCCAAGGCTCGTATAGAATATATAAGGATACATATATTGGAATCACTATATTATATAGATTCTCCGCTAGCTCGTAATCAATATATCAGGCATGTGGCCACATCGCTCGCTATAGATATATCAGTAATCAAAGATGAACTCTCTAGACTAAAAGTGCAAGACAAAGAAATAATTAATATTGATAAAAAGAAAGAAAAAGAAAAGAAAAATAATCCCTTTGCTGATATACCTTTGCAGTTGGCCGCGGTGGCTTATAAATTAGGAGAAAAAACTGATTCTGATATAGAGTATCCAATAGAAATGCTTGAAGGAGCCCTGTTATATTTGGAAGGTGTAGGTGTGGAGGATTATGAGACTTTTTATAAACAATTACAAACATCGGTAATTCGTATACAAAGAGATAAAAAAATAGCAGAAATTTCAAATAAATTAAAGTTAGGTGGACTTTCTGATAAAGAGACTTTAGAAATCTTGACAGAACTGAATAGATTGAAGAGAGGAACATAAATTAAAGGTGAGACTTAAGCTAGTAAATTTGCTCTCTTTTATAATATGTGTTATATTATAAAAGTCACACTTTGTGTCATTTTTACCTTTATATAAATTTAATAAAGTAAAAAGATAAAATAGCAAGTAATGATTGAGCGTGGCAAAAGTGCATATAATATTTAACATAATGGCAATTAAAAAACAAGTTTCAAAATCAAATAAAAAAGTCGCCAAAAAGGTAGCGAGTAAAAAACAAGTTAAGAAAATTTCTAAAACTAATAAAATAGATCAAAAATCAAAAGCATCTGTAAAATCAAAAATATTTAATAAAAGCTCTGCAAAGAGAGGCGGGACAACAATACAAAATAAAAAAGTAATTAAAAAATCGAATACAAATAAAACTAACATTAAAAAAACTAACGTTAAAAAGATTGATAATAAAAAAAATTTAAACAAAAAAATAAAGAAGACTGTTATCGTAAACAAGAAGCAGGTAGTTAAGCAATCTTTCAAAAAAGTTATAAAGCCAAGGGAAGTCAAGATGGATAAAAAATCTTTGGCTAGAGAAATTTCTCTAGATGAATTGCTAGTAAAAGGTAAAGGAAGAGGCTATATTACATTCTCTGAGGTTATAAAGTCTTTCCCTTATATTGAGACAGACATAGAGTTCCTTGAGGAATTATATGAGAGATTTGCAAATGCTAAAATAGAAATATTGGAAGGTGGCAATATGTTGGATCTGGATGATGATGTCAGTAAATTAGCCAAAGATGAAGGGTCTTATGATTCTATACAAATATATTTACGAGAAATAGGTCAATACCCATTAATAGATAGAGAAGATGAAGCCAAATTAGCCAAACGCATAGAAAATGGCGACCAAGAAGCAAAAAGTATATTAGCCAATGCCAATTTGCGTCTGGTGGTATCCATAGCCAAGAAATATGTAGGTCGTAGTGCAGATCTCACTTTGCTTGATCTAATACAAGAAGGTAATAGAGGATTATTCACCGCTGTAGGTAAATTTGAATGGTCTAAAGGATTTAAATTTTCTACCTATGCTACATGGTGGATAAGGCAAGCCATTACGCGTGCTTTGGCTGATCAAAGTCGTACTATACGTATACCAGTGCATATGGTAGAGACCATAGCTAAATACAAACAAGTATGGCGCAGACTATCTCAGGATCTCGGTCGTGATCCCACCAGTGAAGAGATGTCTGTAGAAATGGATATAGATATAGACAAAATACATATGATAGAAGGCATAAATCAGGATACGGTGTCACTAGAAAAGCCAATAGGAGATGATGATGACAAGAGTACTCTAGGTGAATTCATATCTGATGATAAAATTGCAAGTCCCGATCAGGAGAGTTCGAGGCGTATATTGCGTGACCAAATAGAAGTTATACTTTCTACATTATCAGAAAAGGAGAGAGCTATAATAGAAATGCGTAATGGCCTGGGCCAGCATGATGGATATATGCATACATTGGAAGAAGTTGGTCAAGCCTTTGGAGTGACACGTGAACGTATACGACAAATAGAAGCCAAAGTCCATGACAAAATACGCAATCATGAGTTATCAGATAGATTACGCAACTTTTAGCTTTTAAAAGTTTTATATCATGTTATTATAATAATATGAAAATGCATATGAAAATACTTTTATATACAGGTGTTATTTGTGTGTTTGTTTTCTTTGCTATTGTATTTGGTGTATTATTTTTTTGGAACAAAAATAAAACAGAGACTTCGAATACACAAAAAACAAGTGAATTAAGAAATATAAAAGAAGAAAAAAATAAAAAAGAAATAAGAAAAACAAAAGAAAGTACTGCCACTAGTACAGTAGAAATAGTAGAAATACCTCTCACCTTATCAGAGAAATTGAATATAAAGCATATAGAAACACCCAAAAGTGTGAAAGGTTTGTATATGAGCGCATGGGGTGCTAGCAGTCCTACTCTTTTAGAGCCAGTAATAAATAAAATAGATAATACAGAATTAAATGCTATAGTAATAGATGTCAAAGACTATACAGGATATATATCTTTTAAATTAGAAGATTATGCTTCTAATACTCCTATGTATGCACCTATATACAAATATAAAAATATTTCTAACAAAATACCAAATATCAATGAATTAATACAGAGATTACATGAAAAGAATATTTATGTAATAGCTCGCATAGCAGTATTTCAGGATCCATATATGCCCAGAGTACGTCCTGATATGGCTATTGTAAATTACGATGGAAGTATCTGGGCAGACAATAAAGGATTACCGTGGATAAATGCCAAAGAAAAAGAATATTGGGAATATACCAAAGCACTATCGCTGTATGCTCATGATATAGGCTTTGACGAAATCAATCTCGATTATATACGATTTCCTACTGATGGTGATCTGGACTATATGAATTTAGCGCTGGGCAGTAGTACAAAAGCAGAAGTAATTAATAATTTTTATGTATATATGGGGGAGGCTTTACGAAATATAGTACCAGTATCAGCAGATTTATTTGGGCTGACTACTGTAGCCAATGATGATATGGGTATAGGTCAGCGTATAGAGAGTGGACTGGTTAATTTTGACTTTGTGGCACCGATGATATATCCTTCACATTATAATAATGGATTCAAAGGTATAGCCAATCCAGACGCCAGCCCTTATCAAACTATATATGCAACTATGAAAGAATCAATAAATAAAGTAGACAAATTAGCCAGTAACACTAATCAGACTAGTCATTATTATTGGAATAAAATGAGACCTTGGATACAAGACTTTAGTATACAGCATGTATATGGAATAAAAGAAGTACAAGCTCAAATAAAGGCATTGCACGATTTAGGAATCGAATCATATTTGATATGGAATGCAAGTAATAGGTATACGCCGTAACCCAATCACCACAGCCCTCCCACCCGAATACTACCCCCACCCCTAGCCCCTCCCCTTGTGGGAGGGTGGGGGTGGGGGTATAATACTTACATGTATAAATATAATATTAATTTAATAAAAGCTGCTAGAGAAAATAGAAAGAACATGACTGATTCTGAGTCTATTTTTTGGAATTTAATTTCAAATAGTAAAACTGGTTATGTATTTAGAAGACAAAAGCCTATTGGTAATTTCATTGTCGACTTCTATTGTGAGCAGCTTAAATTAGTTATTGAAATAGATGGTGAGTATCACAATGAGAATGGTTTTGTTGAAAGAGATGTTGAAAGAGAAACATATTTAAAAAGTTTAAATTTAAAGATTCTAAGATTTAAAAATTATGAAGTAAGTGATTTGTCTATAGTAGATTTAAAAAAGATATTTGAGTCTTTTACTACCCCCACCCCCTCCCTTACCCCCACCCCTAACCCCTCCCTCAAGGGGAGGGGAATCAATACAAGTGCAAATGCATTTGTATCTCTGAGTGGCTCCCTCCCCCTGAGGGAGGGTGGGGGTGAATTGATTGTAGTCATTGGCCCCACAGCGAGTGGTAAAAGTGATAGGGCTGTGGAGCTTGCACTAGAAATAGATGGTGAAGTGATCAACGCCGACAGCAGGCAAGTGTATAAAGGATTGGACGTGGGTACAGGCAAAATCATAGAGGAGGAGATGAAAGGTGTGAGGCATCATTTGTTGAGTTATGTGGAGCCTAAATGGAGCGGCACCATCCCCTTGAGGGAGGGTGGGGGTGGGGGTGAATTAGATGGTGTGTGCGTATTGTATTCCGCCTCGCGTTTCGTCGCTGATGCTCGCCTCGCCATAAATGACATAATTAGTCGAGGCAAAGTCCCTATAATATGTGGTGGTACTGGTATGTATATATATACTTTGATATATGGACTAGACCATGATGTGAAGCCGGACTTTAAACTAAGAGAAGATTTAAATAAATTAGAAACGAAAGAACTTTTTAATAAATATAAAGAAATAAATGGTGAACCTGCTGATAATAGTATAAGTAATAATAGACCACGATTGATAAGAGCTATAGAAATTTTTGAAAATAGTAAAAGTGAAAATACAACCCCTTCCGCCCTATTGGGCACCTTCCCCGAGGAAAGGACTGAATACAAAAAAATTAGAGAGCCGCTATATGATGTAAAATATATCAGGATAGAAAGGACCAAAGACCAATTGCGTGAGCGCATTACTAAAAGAGCCGAGCAGAGAATAGATATGATGATAGACGAAGTAAACAGACTGCTTGCGAGTGGTGTAGATCCCAACTGGCTGAGCAGGGTGGGTATAGAGTATGGTGTGATATTGAATATAATGCAAACCAACCCCCACACCACCCTTACCCCCACCCCTAGCCCCTCCCTCAAGGGGAGAGGAACCAATACAAATGCAAATGCATTTGTATCTCTGAGTGGCTCCCTCCCCCTGACGGAGGGTGGGGGTGGGGGTAAAGAAAACATAATCTCCCTCATCGTTACCAAGTCTCTCCAATACGTCAAAAGGCAGAACACTTGGAATAAGAAGTATTTTAAATAGATTTTGTACCTGTGCATAACTTCCCTTGCTAGGGTATTGACAACTTCTTTGCTTGAGTGTATACTCTCTAATAGGAGTTTGGAATAGAGGTCGTAAGGCCTCTGGGCCAAGCTATCTCGTTCCGTTCTCTCATCCGCCTGCGTTTGCCGGCGATCCCCACCAAGCGGCTTCATGCTGCAACCGAGGTAACATAATGTCCTTCATGACCTCTCCCCACCGCACCGTGCTCAGTGCAGCGGCCATCGCCAAGCCCGACAAGCTGAACAGTGCCGACACGACCGTACACCGCGCCGACTCCATCAACTTCAAGGCCGGTTCGACCAAGGACCTGGGCTTCCGCTGATCTACCCGCCGCGGCGACCAGCTACCGCAAGGTGCTGGCCAGGAGATTCTCTCGATCCGCCCACAAAGCGAGTTGACGAGGGCCTTCTAAAGTAATTCAAATAGCAATCTGCTACGCAGATTGTAAATAGGAATACTTTAGAGGGCTTTTTTTATTATTGAGATGAAGTTTTATTTTTTATATGCTATAATTTAGTAATTGCCGAAGTGGCGGAATGGTAGACGCGAGCGACTCAAAATCGCTTGTCGCAAGGCGTGAGGGTTCGAGTCCCTCCTTCGGCACAACTAAAAAATGGATAGCTGTCGCTATCTCATTTTTTATGTTGTGCCGAAGAGCAAGTGGCCAATGCCACTTGCGTGAGGGCTCGAAAGGCGGAGCTATGTTTTTATTATTATTGAATCTTTGAATAAAATGCTATAATACTCCCATGTATAAAAAGGTGCACTGTATAGGTATAGGGGGTATAGGATTATCAGCGCTGGCTAGGTATTATCTCGATAGTGGAGCGGTGGTGAGTGGATCAGATACGGCAGATAGTGAATTACTAAATGATTTGCGAGATGACGGTATTGATATACACATAGAGCATTGTGCTAATAATGTACCTGATGATGTGGACTTGGTAATATATACCATAGCCATAGACAAAGAAAATAATGAAGAATATATAGCGGCAGAGAAAATACAAAGTAAGTTTTTGGGTGGCTCCTCCCCAAATCTTGGGGAGGTCAGGGAGGGGGTGGGGTTGAAACTCCTCTCGTATCCCCAAGCGCTAGGTGAACTTACAAAAGATAAAAAAACTATTGCTGTATGTGGCACACATGGCAAGACCACTACTACGGCTATGGCATATTATGCGATCAAAGAGGTCGGTATAGATGTCTCGATGATTGTTGGGTCACTCATTGATGTCAATGGTAAGAAAACAAATTATGTATATGGCAATAGTGAATATCTGATAATAGAAGCTTGTGAGTATTGCAGGTCATTCCTTAATTATAATCCTACTTATATATTAGTGACTAATATTGATACAGATCATATGGATTACTATAAAGACATGAAGGATATACAAAGTGCCTTTGTGGAGTTTGCTAACAGATTATCAAGTAACGGAACTTTAATCTCTCATAAGTCTGAAAGCTATATTTTTGAAATAGAAAAAGAAAATAGTAATTTAAATAAAGATATCAATATAATAAATTCTGATATGATAATCAATCATCAAGAAATAAAATTAAAAGTCATAGGTGAGCATAATCAAAAGAATGCACAATTGGTGGTGGCTCTCGGTGAGACATTAGGACTAGATAGAAACAAAATTTTAAAAGGCTTGGCAAATTTCCTCGGTACATGGAGGCGTATGGAATATAGAGGATATGCTCCAAATGGAGCCATAGTATATGATGATTATGCACATCACCCAACAGAGATAGCGGCCACATTGAAAGCTATAAAAGAGCATTATAATAGCGAAGCAGAAATAAAAAATACAAAGAAACTTGTACTCGTATTTCAGCCACATCTCCAGTCTCGCACCTATGCTTTTTATGATGAATTTATAAAAGCCTTGTCGTTGGCTGATATAGTATATATATTGCCCATTTATCATGCACGAATAGAAAAGGATATGGGTATGAGTAATATAAAAATGGTGGCCTCTATAATAGATCTAGCCAAGAGAGAAAATAAATACAAAGAAGCTTATACCTTGGACTTTAATAATGCTAAAAATGAACTTGCTAAATATGATAAAAATCATATAATAATTACTATGGGTGCAGGGAAAAATAATATAATAGCCGATCAATTAGTTGCAGAAAGTTAAAATGAAAGTAGAACTTTATAAAAAATATTTTGAGAATAAAAAGATCACCATGATGGGGCTGGGTCTACTTGGTCGTGGCATAGGGGATGCGATATTTCTCGCCCCCTTGGTAAAAGAGCTTTTGATTACAGATAAAAAGACTGAAGAAGAATTAAAATCTTCTATAGAAACTTTAAAAGACAAATTAAGTGAGACTGATTTTAATAAAATTAAATTTGTGTTGGGAGAGCACAGAGAAGAGGACTTTATAAATATCGACATAGTAATGAAGGCAGCCGGTGTGCCACTCGACAGTACATACATAAAAATTTCCAAAGAAAATAATGTGCCAGTATATATGTCAGCTGCCTTAGTGATAAAAATTATTTATGAAAATTCTTCAAGAGTAAATAAAGAAGAAAATATTAATAATAATGATTATATTTCTAATATAAAAGTAATAGGCGTGACAGGTACGAGAGGCAAAAGTACTGCCACGATGATGATTTATAATATGTTAAAATGTGCAGATAAGAGGGTACATATAGGTGGCAATGTGCGTGGCGTAGCTAATTTGCTATTGCTTGATGAAATTGAAGACGGAGACTATCTATTGATGGAGCTAGATAGCTGGCAATTGCAAGGCTTTGGGGATTTACAAATAAGTCCACAAATCGCAGTGTTTACAAGCTTTCTTGATGATCACCTTAATTATTATAAAGGCGATAGAGAGGTATACTTTAATGATAAGGCGAATATATTCCTTTATCAAAAAGATAACGATAAGTTAATAATTAGTAAAGACATAGAAGAAAAAATAAATAACTTTTGTATAGAAAATAATATAAAAATAAATATATTAATTCCAAACTCTTTCCTTCAAAACATGAATCTAATAGGTCATCATAATCAAGCGTTGGCGGGACTGGTAAATGAGGTAGGCATACAATTAGGTCTTGATTATAATGATATAGTTAAAGGTATAAGTAGCTTCAAGGCTGTAGAGGGACGACTGGAATATATGGGAGAATACAATGGGGTGATTGTGTACAATGATAACAACGCCACTACACCAGATGCGACCATAGTTGGAGTGGAGGCTTTGAATGAAAAATATAAAAGGCCAGTAACTCTCATTTGTGGTGGGGCAGACAAGGGACTTGATTTAAATAATTTAGTCAAAGTAATTACAGATAAAAGTAAAGTCAATAAATTAATATTGCTCTCGGGTACAGGTACAGAGAAGTTGAAAAATATCCTCACCCTAACCCTCTCCAAAGGAGAGGGAAAAACTCAACAATACAAAGAATTTGAAACATTATCCGAGTGCGTAGTAGAAGCCTTTTTAAATAAAACAAATAAAGATAATATTAAAAATAAAGAAAATATACTTCTATTCTCTCCGGCATTCGCTTCTTTCTCCAAATATTTTAAAAATGAATATGAAAAAAATGACGAATTTGTGAGGTGTCTGAATAAATATCGAATTTGACATAAATTATAAAAACATGTAGTATATATTCGTGTGACAGCAGTCGCTGTTGCTTGTACAAATAGGGGCCTATACGGCCTACGAAGGAGATCCCGTGTCCAATCCCGAAGTACATGCCGCTGCCGTAGGTGCCAACAATGCTGATGTTGCTAACGGCAACATCACTGACAACAACATCCGCCGCGCGTTCGACGGGCTACGGAAATTCCTTGATGAAAAAGTCCCAAAGCCAGCTCTCTTGGTCAGACTGTGGGATAAGTACGCCGATCTCCTCTGGTTTGCTGGTCTGTTTTCCAGTTTGATTGTCTTTCTTTACGCCGCAGAAGAATCAAGCAAGCTGTTCAAGATTATCGGCGTGTTGATTGTCTTTGTATTTTGGGTGCTGCTGGCCGTTTGGATTTCCAAAAGGAATAAGCACAAGCAGATGAATGTCACAGCCAAGAGGTATAAGGTCCTTCATTACTTGTTACTTGACGTCTTTGAAGCCTTCGGCTGGCTGGGTGAGGGCGATATTTCTATGGCTTGTCGCAACGGCGTCACGCCGGTACACATCCTGGATCTCAATCGATGGCTCGACGCGAGTGAGCGCTCGAGATGGCTTTGTGATGATCTTGGCTTTGAAAGTCATGGTCATCAATACGACCTGGATCACCTACACTTCCTGAGCCTGAAGAATGATTGGCCAAAGCGAATTGCATTGCTTTGCAAAAAAGTGAAGAAGGCAGCCGAGGAGTACTACGCAATAGAGGACTCGGTCGCTGTTGCTGCTGATCTGCTCGCAATAGCAGAAGCGCTCCAGGACAACAGTGTTGACGGCCTTGCGAAGGCTGCGGCCGCAAACAAGGAGCGAGATCGTTTGGTGGCTAAGCTGCCGATACAGCACGAAGTCGACAATATCATGATTCCTCACATCGACAATGGCCTGTCTTTACATAAGGCGGCAGTACTTGTTGGCCAGTTGCAAGGAATTGCAGAGCAGGTGAGTCTCCTGCACAAGGCGGTGGAACCACAACTGCATTTGCCGGGCCTGCTCCAGGAGAATGGCAAGGGTGACCTGGTACCAAATGTCGAGCGTCCGCCACAGCACAGCGGAGGCATGGAGAAGTCCTAAGCCTTTTTACGAGCGCGAAGCACTCGCATAGATTTGATACGTTTTTACGCACCCCCGAGTGGCCATATGGTCACGAAGGGGTGTTTTAATTTGTAATCTTAAAAGATATCAACAAGTAACAGTAGCTAAACTCATTGACGATCATCATTATAGATGAGATACTTTATATTAAAGTGATCACGGTGGCGTGGTTATGGGGTTGAATCATAAAGGAGACGACGTGTCCAAGCAAAATCGCAGGATGTTGATATCTAGTGACGTGAACAGAGTCCAAAAAGGTAAACCACCTCGGCCGGTTATTTCGACATTTAGTATGTTGTTGCTATCTATCGTGACTAGTTCTCTTTTGGTTTTGAATGCCAAGGTAGATTGGATATCTTTCGGCGTCTGGTTCTTTATCTTTGTCCTTTTTGCGACCAGTTATGGCATCTATAAACTCCGTCAATATGGGAAGAAAGAAATAACTTGGCTTCAGAAACTCGCTAGGATTGTCGAATCACAGATAGAGTCTAGCGATGACACGGACTTAGAAAAAGCAGAAAAGCTTGCTACTATTTTTGTAGCGAAAAATGGGACATTGGATCAGGGGCTGATCGACAGGTTAGCCCCATATGTAGTCGATCCAGCTAGACTAAGAAGAAAACTGTCTAAGTGGTTTATCGGTGACGCACCATATCGATATTTTATCATTGCGGCAAGATCTATGATGAGAGCCGTAACAGCAATAAATGATAGCCCTGACTCTGATTTGAAGAAGAGATTCGAGCATGTGTCTACGAGAATATTTCATATCACAAGAGGAACAACACTCTATGCTCAGGCCACATGTATCCATACTATTGCACTCTTAGTTCAGAGATCGCACACTGACACGAGAAACAGCGTCAGTGCTCTTTCGGAAAATAAGGCTGTCTTGGGGCCTGCCAATATTGAACATCAAGTAGGCTGGCATGATACTGATCCAGGAGAGTTGGATTCACCTGACGGCCAAATACCTCTACGGGGTGTCACTCCGTAAACTATCCAATCTTGCAAAAGTCAAGACGGGTTAGCGATTTGCTCCTTCCGCTATCATAGCGCGAAGGAGCATTTTTAATTATTTACTTTATCAAATGTCTTCATGCTCTGATCTTATTTGCCTATAATTCCTTAATGTAGTAGTATGATGTCATGATTGACTACAGGCATATAATAAATAGAAAGATAGAAAAAGAAGAAATAATAGAAGTTGTTTCATCTCAGCGAGAGACAGTAAAGCAAAAAGGTTATGCATATAAAGATTTTGAAGCCTTACCTTTCTTTATAGACATTATTTTATTGACTGTGATCACGGCTCTATTTTATTATGCTTTGCGATCGCGTGTGACAGGGGCCGCTATGATTGCTAGTCATAATGTGTGGTACAAGTCATTGCCTGTATTTATTTTTTCTTTATTGCTCGCTCTGCCTTTGATGGGGGTGACCTTAGGGACCATCATATCACGACAATTTCTAAATAGAAATATCACAGTCGATTGGTATAGTGTCATTGGAGGCACACTTTTGTTGGGTGTAATATATTATATACCTTATATAAATGTAATTGTCTTGACTTTACTTTATATATTGACTTTTGTAGCCTTGATACAGAGCTATATTGTGAAGGAATAGTTTCCAAACTAACGCGCCTACAGTGGTATTGCTCATGGCACGTGAAGTGGTCAGGCATGGCGCGCAGAACCGCGCTAGTTGGGCGGTTTTTTTATATAATATATATATATTTATATATATGCTACAATTAACTTATGAATTCAAAACTCACTCGTGCCACTGTAGTTTATCTTATTAATAAAGATAATGAAGTGTGCCTGGCTCAAATGAAAAAGGCTATACACAAAGACAAAGTCGAAACGGATCATGACTCGACTATCAAAAACAAAGAAAAGGAGAAAGAGCAAGAAGAAATATCATATAGTCTCGGAGTATGGAATGGCTATGGAGGAAAGGAAGAAATTTCTGATTTAGAAATTTATAAAAAAATAAATATAGATAATAAGTATAAAGTTATAGACAGTATAAAGTATACAGCAATAAGGGAATTGCAAGAAGAGTCAGGAGTAAATGCAAACATAGAGGACTTGGAAAGTTGTGGAGCTGTTAATTTCTTTTTAATTGATAAAAGTGAATACAATATAAATAAAAAATTTGCTGATTATAGAGTGGAGAATAGAGAAATATTTATGCAAGTACACTTTTATATACTTAGAAAATGGGAAGGCAATCCAATAGAAAGTAAAGAGATGAGCGTCCCTACATTTTTTAAAAGAAAAGACATACCCTATGATAATATGATGCCAAATGATAGGCTGTTGCTTGAAAGGGCTTTGGTAGGGGGGAGAATCGATAGTGATGTGATACTTTTGGGGAAGGGTGTCGAGCCAATTGTGCAGTTTGTGCTATAATCAAAATATGACCGTAGAACATCTCATAAATAAAAAAGCTAGAACTGACTGGGGACATGTGGCTAAATGGTATGACAAACACCTCGAGGATGATGACACTTATCACGCTAAAGTTATATTGCCTAATCTAACTAGATTGTTAGGAGATCTGAAAGACAAAGTAATTTTGGATCTCGCTTGTGGGCAGGGATATTTCGCAGAGCATTGGTCGAGAAATGCAAAAAATATAATTGGTATAGATTTAGGATTGGGTCTTATTAAATTGGCAGAAGAAAATAAAAAAAGAAATAAAATTAAAAACATAGAATATTATGTATCTCCAGCTGATAATTTAGAAATGATAAAAGATAATACACTTGATAAAATAACTTGTGTGCTAGCATTACAAAATATAGAAGAAGTAGCTGGAGTATTCAAAGAGTGCGAGCGAGTGCTAAAGAAAGGTGGTCGCATGTACATAGTAATCAGTCATCCTAGCTATAGGAATCCGCGTAATACTCATTGGGTCTGGGATGAAGAGAAGAAAATACAATATAGAAGAATTGATGAATACATCAGTGAGAGTAAAGCCAAAATAGATATGAATCCAGGTGCTTCAAATTCTAATAGAAATTCTGGAGACAATATAGACGCTGCTCATACAAAAAATCATACTTGGAGCTTTCATCGGCCTTTACAATATTATTTCAAAGCTATAAATAAAGCTGGATTATGTGTGGGGCGATTAGAGGAGTGGGTTAGTTATAAAGAAAGTCAAAAAGGACCACGCCAAATAGCAGAAGATAAAAGCCGCAAAGAAATACCAATGTTTATGATGATAGAAATTATCAAAATATAAAGTATAATACAAATTATAATATAAAAAATATATGAAAAGTAATTATAAACATATAAATATAAAGTCCAAAATAGTAAGTATAATATTTACTATTTTGCTAGTGCTGGCTACTGCGTCATTTACATGTTCTTATTTTAAATATATGGGTTATAATATATTGCCTGTATATACTGATCATATTATGGTGGAAGACGATGAGGTACATCGTATGATGACTGCCACATCCACAATGAGTGGTTCTGAGAGGCGATCTCTCTATTGGATAGTAAAGTCTTTTGTGAAAGAGTTGCTTTAGGTTTGAATCGGTGCTCACTCGATGTGACTCGGAAGACTGGACGGTCTGTGTGGAGCAGCTGCGGCGTTTCCTTGATTGGGAATACGACAACTATATCGAGTCCTAGAAGATTTCAATCTCTTCCATGTAGTATAATTCTGTTGGTGCTTAGTTTTTATGATATGGCAGTCTTCCTGAGTTAACAGCAAATTTGAGCATGTCTATGCAAATATTAAAAGTTTAGTTTTGATCTACATTAAGTTATTATATTTGTCTATGTCTTCAAATTTGGAGAAAGTTAGCAATATGCTATAATATGTTAATCATGAATCAAGAACACAAAAAAGATAATTTTATGAGAAATTTATTTATCTCATTAGGAATAATAGTAATAATATTATTAGGATATAATGCTTGGGAGCGAAAGCAAAATGAAGCCCCAAGTAATGTAGAAATACCAAAGGTCGCAGACAATCAAATAAAAGCCAATGATCATATCATTGGTAGGCGTGATGCCAAGGTAGTTCTAATTGAGTATGCTGATTTACAATGCCCTGCATGTAAAGCCTTTGAGCCTATATTTACAAAAATTGCAAGTGAACACAGAGATGATAGTTTTGCTTATATATACAGACATTATCCACTTATAAATATGCATAGTAATGCCATGACTGCAGCCAAATATAATGAAGCAGCTAGTTTACAAAATAAATTCTGGGAGATGAATCACGTTCTATACGATAAACAAGGAGAATGGGGTGAAGCCTTGGACGCAGCAGAAAAAATAAAATCTTATGCAAAGACATTGGGATTAGACATGAACAAGCTTGTTGCTGACACCAATAGCAAAGAAGTAGAAAATAGAATAATTGAAAATTTGAAAGAAGCAAATAAATTAGGTCTTAAAGGTACACCTTCTATTATGATTAATGGTGTGGTAATTAGTGTCAGTAGTGAAGAGGATTTAAGGTCTAAAGTACAACAGGCATTACAAAATGCAAATGTAGCAAATGATAAAGTAAATAATTTAAAATAAAATTATGATTAAAAAATTTTTGCTTAAGCAAGCAGCCAAAATAGGTACCAAAGGTTTACCAAAAGATCAACAAGAAGTAATATTAAAGTTAATAGAAAAAAAACCAGAACTCTTTGAAAAAATATCTAAAGAAATAAAAGTTCTGACTGATAAAGGTACACCAGAAATGTATGCTGCCTTTGAAATTATGAAAAAATATGAAAAAGATTTGCAAGGTGCAGTTACTGATAGTGGGCTGACTCAGAAAGAAGTAGAAAGTTTAGCCAGGTCTAAAGAATAGTTTTTATATTTTTCAGAAAAATATTTTAGAATAAATCACAACAAAGATACACACATGTGGCCGCGTAGCGGCCACATGTGTGTATCTTTGTTGACATAATGACTAAGTGGATACATAATATAAATATGTATACAAATATTTATAAATTAAAAAGTTTGAAGCGTAGCTTAATCTTTATAAGCTTGCTAACCTTTATTGGTGTTTGTGATGTGAATGCTGCTGGTGCATTATCCGTAAATAGCATTGAGGCAATAAGGACATCTGCTATAGCTGGTAGTTCTTATGAAACTGGCTGGAAATGGAGTTTTGATATCACTTTACCAGATAATGAACCTATGCTCAAAATGCTTTTTAATAATTGGTCCAATGGTACCAATACTATAGCAGCTGGGGGCAATATGAGATATTATTCTCCGCAGTCTATTAATGCTAGTAATACCAGTTCAGCTATACCTGTTAATTTTTCTAGCACTTATGCTAACTCTATGATATTTGCTACTAGTACAGATTTGCAAGCTACGACAAGTGGGATACAAGTCATGGTCATAGTAGAAACCAAAGTGCCTTCAAATATATCAGGATCTAATTATTCTGCTACTTATGGGTTAAAATCTACACCTATTAATGCAGAAACTTATGCAGATTTTAGTAATGGGTATACAGATGCTCCAGTTAGCTACGCCGTAAATGGAGATTCTATAGATAATTTAATTTGGAATAGGAATATAAATATAAGCAACGGATCGGCCAAAATTTTAAATTTTAAAATAAAGAAAACAGGGTCAGCGGACTCATTATCTTTTTCAAATTTAAAATTAAAAATAGACGGTGTTACGGTTGCGACTACAAGTGAACTAAATAATGCAAATGAAGCAATATTTGATATATCTCTTAGTCCTTACCTATTATCTTCAGGATTAAAGTCTATACAAGTATATTCAGATGTTGGCAATTTAGCAGCAGGTAAAAATTTCCGCTTTACTCTTAGTGGCTCCAATGACATTTCTATGGAAGATACATTGACACCAGGGTTACCTTTGATAGCAACTACCAATGGAGGATCTGACATAATCAATTTGCGTAGTGGCAACACAAGCGTCAATACCTTGTATCTTGTTACGGCTACGGATAATCAAATTAACAGCTCTTTGATATCCGACGCCACAGATATGACTATTGCTTCATACACCATGAAAGCTTATAATGAGCCAGCCAGAATAAGTAATTTAACTTTTTCTCCTACTATGAGCTCTATGATAACAGTGGACAGTACCACTGATAATTTACCAAATGTTAGTTTATATGTAAATGGAAATAAATTAGGGACTTCACAGACAATTATTTCTGGCAATAATTTTACTTTTTCTGGGTTAAGTAATGATTTTATTGTTGGTACTTCTGCTAGTACTACAGTAGAAATAAAAGCTAATATAAAAACTATAAATAATATACCGTATACTGGAGGTACTTTAAGAATAGATATGGCCTCAGCAAATGACAATGCAACAGGTTATTCTTCAAATGTTATAAATAGTACTAGCTATTTACTGGGACAATCTAGAAGTATTTCTTCTCATGGAGTACAAATGATAAATAATAATTTATTTATACCTACTGCTATTGCCGCCAATACAGCTAATTATAAAATAGGTTCATTTATAATAAATACAGACAGTTCAGATGGGGCAAGATTAATAACATTAAATGTCACGCTACTTGGCTCTATGATAAGTAATGGACATATATCAAATCTAGTCTTAAAAAATGGAGTTAGTGTTGTGGGATCTATATCCAATGTCGTCGCTGGAGAGTCGAATTCATTCTTCTTAAATACTCTGATAGGGCCTAGTACTTCTTATGGACTAGATCTCTATGTTGATATACTATCAAATGCTAGTAGTGGTGAAAATATTAACAGTACTGTATCTGTGTTAGGGCGTACAGACACATCTGCAGTGTTATTTACCACGCCAATTATTAATAGTGTTAATATAACATTGCCATAATGAAATATATATATATATTATTTTGTTTGCTAACCATCACACTATCTACATCTTCTTATGCTTCAGAAATAGTAGGATCAATTACAAATAATAATAACACGGTATCAAATGTTATCACTGGATCTATTCTTAATACAACAGTTAATAATATTAATGTTACGTCAGATTTTCCTTCTGTATCTATTTCAAGTGGCAGTACAGGCATATTGAGTATGACAGTATCACCTGATGTGCCCAATCCTTCATTGGATATGAGCTCTTTGATTATAGGTAATACCGGAGTACTTCCTGTTACAGTATATGTAAATAGTAATACAGGAGTCATACCAATAACTTTAGCATTACCCAGTGGGACTAGAGTAACCGCAGCCACCAGTTCTTGGGATGGATATATATCACTGCCAAAAGTTTCTAACTCACTTACTGCACCCACAGCTGCTACTGGTAATTCTTTGACTGTTACTAGTGCAATAGAAATGGGATCTTCTTTATTCAGACTTAATTTTAGTAATGCTGTTCGTATTGTCTTTGGTGGGCTTGCTAATAATTATATAGGTTATATGAATGGTTCGACTTTTGTACCTATTACAACCAGCTGTGCTGTAGATTCACAAGCTTGGGCAGATACAACACTGTCTGCAGGAGGCGAATGTTATATGTCTCAAGGTTCTAATTTGATAATTTGGACAAAGCACTTTACGACATTTGGCACATATACACAACA
>JAYVII010000004.1:0-6139 GCA_043770395.1 bacterium
ACAGAAAAAGACTTGGATTTAGAAGCTTTGGCTATAGCTATACCCGCAGATACGCTAAACAAAAAAATTCCAATACAGCTTTCTTCTCTCTCTGATTCAGTCTTTAATATATATAACGCTCTAGAAAAGAACGACTGGAAGTCTATACAAAATGAAGTAAGAAATATAAAAACACAGTGGTCTACACTGCATTATAACTCAGACAAAATGTCTAAAAAGTTTATTACCCAAATGGACAGAGCAATTAAAAACATAGATGGTGATGATCTGGAACCTGCGGCTCTAGCTCAACATAAAATAGGCACAATGAATGGTGCCATAGACGTCGCATTTGCAAGCTTGGATTTAGCTATGCGCTATAGCTCATCTACTGATGTCGATATCGCTCGCATACCTGTATGGTCAATGAAAACAATAATAGATGCCAACGCTTTAGAGCATGGATTTCTCTTGAGTGACGTCAAGGCTTTGGAATTACTTTTTGAGAGAGTAGAGCATGCTATGAATAATAATGAGGCCAAAAAGATGTCTTCGCTTGTGAAAGATTTACGTCTTGCTATTGATGCAGAAGACTACAATAAAGTAAAAAGTATAGCTCAAGAGATGCTAAAAACTTTTAGTAAATAAAAGTAAGCTGTGCTAAAATAGCCATACGGAAAGGTGGCTGAGCGGTTGAAGGCAATTGACTCGAAATCAATCAAGGGGGCAACCCCTTCGAGGGTTCAAATCCCTCCCTTTCCGCAGATTGAGCGCAGCGAAAGCTGCGGAAAGGAGAAAGTGGCCAATGCCACTTTCGTGAGGGATTTGAAAGTCGCAGCTATGTTTTGGCACCAGCCAAAATGAGCGAGACGGGGTCGCGAAATTTCCGGAGCGACGGCGAGGAAATATTCGTGACCAAATCCAAATCTCCGCAAAGTTACGAGCGGAGTCGCGACACAAGGAGCGTAGCGACTGTGTGTGGTGACCGTGTCCCTCCCTTTCCGCCTTCACACTGCTTCGACAGGACAGGCCCGCTTTTACAGTTTCACATTTGGCAACCATAAACATGTTATACTTTAAATATGAAAATCAAAAACGAACAAGGAGAAATAATGAAGGCGGGGAGTATAATTATGAACGACGAGGGTAAGATATTATTGCTCACAATTCCCAATAGAGATATATGGTCTTTCCCCAAGGGTCATATGGAAGCAGATGAGACAGTAGAGCAAGCGACCAGGCGAGAGGTGTTGGAGGAAACTGGATATGAGATCAATATCACAAAGCAACTTTCTGATATCGTATATACAAAAGATGATACTGGCGAGCCTATTAGAATTTTTATGTTCCTATCTACAATAAATAAAAAGATAAGTAGCGGTGAAGAAGGTATAGCAAAAGAATGGTTTACGGTAGAAGAAGCCGAGAAGAAACTTTTTCCTAACTTGGCTTTTCTCTTAAAAGAAATCTAATACATACTATTCTAGACGAATGTTCTACATTTCACGCTTATTTATCAAGACTTATCTTGTTTACTATTGACATTCAATAGTCAATAGTATATACTTATATTAATCTCTAATTACAAATATAAAGATGCCTGAGTATGCATTGCGCTGACAATGCTAGAGAGATAGATGTTTATAATTTAAGTATTCCTGGCTCAACAGTCGAGATGATACTGGATAGATTTGAGACTGAGGCAAAAATAAGGGGATACGATACGCTCGTGTTTCAAACTGGCGGTAATGAAGCAGCTTATGACAAAGATACAAAAGAACACGTGGTGACACCAGAAATCTTTGAAATAAAAATAAGAGAGGTCATCGCCAGGGCCAGAGAGGTGACAAATAATATAATTTTTGTTGGTTTTAATAACTGCGATGAATCAAAGACATTGCCTGTTGCTTGGTGTAATTTGTGCTATACAAATAAATATATAGAAGATTACAATAATATAATGAAAAAAGTCTGTATGGAAAATAGTATCAAATTTTTAGATGTTTTTGGGTTACTAGAAGACGGCGACCTCGATGACGGCTTACACCCTAATACAAAAGGCCATCAAAAGATGTTTGACTTTCTTAAAAATCAAATACTTTAAATAATAATTCATGAAAGATCACAGTAAAAGAGAGTCTCAAATACTGACAATAATAGGTACACTAGGTGAAGCCACCGCGGCACGTATAATTAGCGAGCTAGTCCTGAGCAAACAACGCTTCTATGTATTGGTAGCTCCGCTGATTGCAAGTGAGCAAATTATAAAAAGGGGTACTGTACCGCATGTCTTTTATACTTTAAATGCAGATTTTGAAAGATTTTATGTCAAAGATATTGAAGATAACTCTCTACAAGTAGATGATAATGAGAGAGAAACTCTAGAAGAAAACTTCTACACAATAACTCCAGACGGAAGAGAGGAGCGTGGAGTAGAGTCTTTTATAAATTGGTGTCACAAGAGACACGAGAATCTAGAGAAAACATTGGAGAATTATATACAGACAATAGAGAAGTATAAAAAATATAAAAATCATGAGGGCCTAATAGACGCCACACATAAAATAGAAGAAAGCTTTAAAGATAAAATTATAAAAAAGCTTTATTATATAGACTTTTATTCTATTGAAAGATACGGTAAGACTAGGCTGGGACAAATGATACTTTATGCAAAGAAGTCACATAGCAAAGATCTTTCTGTCGCTGTATCCAATGAAGTAAAATCTAAAATAGAAAAGATAATAATACATCACAGTATAAATGCCATAGCATATATACCGCCGACAGAGCAACGCAAATATCAATTCATGTATACACTTAGAGAAGTTATAAATTCTAAAATACCCTTGATAAATATAGTTAAAATAAAGACAGCCATAATAGTACCACAGAAAACACTAAACAAAATAGAGGACCGTATTACAAATGCAGCCAATACAATATTCGTATCTGATGAAAGAAACTTTGATAAAGTACTGCTAGTAGATGACGCTGTGGGCTCTGGTGCTACATTTCATGAGGTAGCCAGGAAGCTGATCAGACAAAAAATAGCCAAGGAGATATATGCGGTGTCTATAGTAGGGAACTTCAATGGATTTGATGTCATTAATGAGGCCTAGGTCTTTAACTTAATCAGAAAAGCGTCAAGCTTTGACTTAATCTTCAAAGTTTCATATACTTAGTACTAATACTATGGCAAACAATAATTTAACAAATGCTAAAAAAGCAAAGAATGATGAGTTCTATACTCAGTACAATGATATAGAGAAAGAGATTAATGCGTACCTAGAATACAACCCCAAAGTATTCAAAGATAAAGTAATATTATTGCCTTGTGATGATCCTGAATGGAGTAATTTTACAAAGTTTTTCTCTCAGAATTTTGAAAGATTAGGAATAAAAAAACTGATAAGCACTAGCTATGCAGCAGAGAGCAAAACTTTTAAAAGTGATTTTCAACCGACATTATTTGAGAGTGAAAACATAATTTTTGATAAAGAAAAAACTACTAAAAATGGTAAGATATTCACATTAACAACTGATAAGACTGGTGAAGGTAAAACAGATGTAAAAGATTTAGAGTGGAAGTATCTAAAAGGTGATGGAGATTTTCGCAGTGAAGAAATTAAGAAATTACGAGATGAAGCAGATATCATAATCACAAATCCACCCTTTTCACTATTTCGAGAATTTCTAACTTGGATAACAGAAGCACAAAAGCAATTTGTGGTTGTTGGTAATAAAAATTGTGTTACTTATAAAGAGATATTTCCTTTATTTAAAGAAAACAAAATGTGGTCAGGAGAAACTGAGTGGGGTGGTGGAATGTGGTTTGAAACAAAAGATTCTGGTGACGTAGACAAAACTATAAACGGAATTGATATGAAAAATGTATCTTCAGTTTGGTTTACAAATATAGATCACGGACGAAGACATAGGCCACTCCCATTGATGACTATAGATGATAATTTAAAATACAGTAAGCACAAAGAAATAAAAGGAAAAGATTCTTATGATAAATATGATAATTACGATGCTATAGAAGTCCCATTTACTGATTCTATTCCTAGCGATTATGAGGGTATTATGGGTGTACCTATTTCTTTTTTGGATAAGTATAGTCCAGAGCAATTTGAGATAATTGGCTGTTCATATAATTATGGAAGACCAGAAAGTTGGGATAAAAATATTGATATGGGAGTTTCAGTTAAAGGTGTAAATGTTTTTAAGAGGATTTTAATTAGGCGTAAGAGGTAGAAAATATGGAAGAGGATAATAAAAAAACAAAATATAGATTGTATATAGACGAGGTAGGTAGTCCAGACACAAGCAGAAAAGCAAATGATAGATTTGAAAATGTTTACTTTGGGCTTTGCGGTATTGTTATATCTGAAACAGAGCAAGAAAAATTACGCAATCATTTTTATGAACTTAAAAATATAGTGGTTAAAGATAAGGATTTGATACAGACAGTTTCTATACATAGAAAAGAGATATTAGACAAAAGATCTCACTTTTCAGCACTACAAGATACAGAAATAGAGAATATATTTAATCAAAAATTGTTAGCTATATTTAAAGATGTAGACTTTGAGATTATTTTTTGTGCTATAGATAAACATGATCATAATGCAACATACAACAATCCAGCACATCCATACAATTATATGTTTGACATAATGCTAGAGAAATATGTAATCTTTTTAGAAGAAAAGAATGCAAAAGGTGATATTATGATAGAGGGCAGGGGAAAGAAAGAGAATACAATAATGTATACCAGAATGAGTAATTTGTCGGAACATGGAATACTTACGGCTGGCAGGCAGTTAAAAGTTGAAAGACTTAAAAATACTCTTACAAGCAAACATATAAAATTTGTAGAAAAGAAAGATTGTGTTGCTGGTGTAGAACTTGCCGACCTGCTAGCCATGCCATGCCTATTTCACGTTCTCAGTGGAAAAAAGTTAAAAGATTTTAAAAAAGAAACTTTTAATTATAAAATTATGGACATAATTTTATGTCAGGAAAAATTAAAAACAAGAAATACAAAGTTTATATATTATGATACAGTAAAACGAAAAGAGGAAAACAAAAATACCCCATTGCGGAGGTAATTTTGCAACGGCCATACGGCTTCGTCCTTCGTGAAGTATCACAAATCAATTATACTATAATTTTATAAAAAATTCAACCTTTATTCACAATTTAAAAAATATCCAGTAAAAGACTGACAATATTCCTGAGTGGGAATAATTTTTCCATACGCAGGAATATTAAATAAGATAATTCAAAAGATGAACTAGTAAAAAATATAGTATAATAAAAATATGAAAACAAAAATGATATAAGAAAAAGGTGTGAGTATATTTGAGGGGAAAAATGTAAGGACAATGGGGTAAGAATGAATAGAGCATGATATGTTATTATAGTAATAGAGATGAAATATGAAAAATAAAATTAAAAAAATAAATACCAAAGGTATAGAAGTAAATTATTTTGAAAATAATAAAAATGATTATATTTCCCTTACTGACATTGCCAGGTACAAAAATGCTGATGAGCCAAAAGTTGTAGTTCAAAATTGGATGAGAAATTATGCTACTATCGAATTTTTAGGTGTATGGGAGAAAATTAATAATTCAAACTTCAAAGGGCTCGAATTCGATACCTTTAAGTCTTACTCGGGCTCAAATAGCTTTACTTTATCACCACAAAAATGGATAGAAAACACGAATGCAATTGGGATTATTTCTAAGTCAGGTAATGGCGGGGGTACTTTTGCTCATAGAGATATTGCATTCGAATTTGCAAGTTGGGTATCAGCAGAGTTTAAGCTATATTTAATAACAGAATTTCAAAGATTAAAAATAGATGAAAATGAAAGAAAGCAGCTTGGATGGGACGCAAAAAGATCACTAACTAAAATAAATTATAGAATACATACGGATGCGATAAAGCAAAATTTAATTATAGATAAAAATCTAGCAATAAAAGATCAAGGTGATATTTACGCTTCCGAGGCAGATATGCTAAATGTAGTTATATTTGGAACTACGGCTAAAATATGGAAATCAGTAAATAAAAATAAAGTTGGAAATATGAGAGATTATGCAAATGTTATGGATTTGGTGTTACTTGCAAATGCGGAAACTTTAAATGC
>JAYVII010000005.1:0-6110 GCA_043770395.1 bacterium
AACGATAAAAAATCTTATACTATAATAAGTTTCCTCGCTATACTTGACATGATAAGGAATGGTATTGTAACAGCAGAGAATAAAAATGGGGATATAGAAATAAAAAAGCTATAATATATGATATAATAAGTCAATGCATAGGGAGCAAGTAATTTCAGATAATGAACAAAAATTTTTAACTAAAGAACAGTCAGTATTCGTAGCAATGTTTGTATCGGGAGATAGCATAACTATGTCTGAGCTTATAGAATATACACAATTGAAGAAAACAGAAATAGAGGAGTCCTTGGGGGAAATTAAACCTATGTTAAAAAGTTTGGGATTGGATATTGTAGAAAGTCAAGAAGGTATACAAATAATGACTGTAAGTGAAGCTAAAGAAATAATAAATAGAATAAGAAAGAAAGAACTGGAAGGAGAACTTTCGCCAGCCACTTTACAAGTTATGACTATAATAGCATATATGCCAGGATGCACTAGAAGTGATGTGTCATATATAAGAGGAGCTCAATCGACGTCTTCTATACGTAATTTAATATCCAGAGGACTAATAATGAGAAAAGAAGAAAAATGCTATATTACCAATGAAGCATTATCACATTTAGCAGTTAATAGTAATGAAGATTTACCAGAATACAAAAGACTGCACAAAGAGTTTGCTGATAAACTTTCAGAAAGTCTGAAATATGAATAAAAAAATGAAAAGAAAAAAATTAGACACAATACATATACACGGTATAAATGTGATTATAATATTTGGTTTAATTGTACTTTTTATATTTGATAACAAATCAAAATTTGTATCTCCTATATTAGCTCTATCTGTAACAGAAAATAAAGTATATTATAATAATCAGTACAATAAATTAGCTCAAAGTGTAGTAGAAATTGAGGATAAAAATAAAATAATTTTAAAAATAAATGATAAGAAATTAAAAAATAAAATAGCAGGCTTGTCTGCTATCATTTATGATGTTAATAACAACACTAGTTTATGGTCTTATAATGCAAACAAGACTTGGTCATTGGCTAGCATGACTAAAGTTATGACAACATATGTATATAAAAAACATTGTGACAAAAGCATAAAATATGATGGATTAACATGGAGTAGTGATAATGCCCTACGCTTCATGCTCATAGAATCATCAAATGGTATGGCGATTGCTTTGGCTTCTAATTGTATGAAATATAGAGACTTTATAAATAAAATGAATGAAGAGGCTTCTAATCTAGGTCTTAATTTAAATTATAATAATAGTTCAGGTATGGATACACCAGGAACAGTAGGAGGTCGCGGTGATGCAACATCTATTGCTAGCTTTTTTGCTATTACCAGCATGAAATATCCAGAGATTTTTGACAGCACCACACATTCATCTAGTTTGGTTTCTGTTACTAATTATAAAGGAGAAGCCGTGGTGCAAGCCATAAATACTAATCAAGGTATAGAGTATATTAATGGCGCTCGCATGTCAAAAACAGGGCTAACTGACTATGCTGGTGGAAATTTAGGAGTAGTGTATGATATATATATAGGTAGGCCACTAGTACTAATAGTTTTAGGATCAACTAGAGATGGTCGTTTCCAAGATATTGAATTACTCAAAGATAGCATATACGCAGAGTATTGATATGCTTTATAAATAAGTTTATAATATAAAAATGAATACACTTTCAATAATTAAAATATTGTTACCACTAATTACATCTTTCTTTATAGGCCTTGTAATATTTCCCTATATAATTTCTTATTTAACTAATTTAAAAATGTGGAAAAAGAAATCCGTGGAGAAGACAATAGATGGTAGAGAAGCAATAATAAGTAATAAATTACATAATGATGAAAACAAAAATACTCCTCGTTCTGGTGGTTTAGGAGTTATATTATCTGTCTTGTTATGTGTGCTTATATTCCGATTGCTGCCTGTGATTGATACTAATAATTTTACTTTGGGAGTAAACATGCTGTCTCGTAGCCAGACTTGGATGCCAATTATAGCAATGTTATTAGGTGGCATAATAGGTTTTATAGATGACTATGCTGTCTCCCACGATATGGGTAAATATATAGGTAAAGGTTTAGATTTGAAATACAGAATAATAGGTGTGGCGATAATAGGAGTATTGGCTTCATATTGGCTTTTTTTCAAAAATGACATTAGTAGCTTATATTTACCTATACTTGGCAATATAAATATTGGCTACTGGTTTTTGCTTTTTGCTATGTTTGTTTATGTTTTTATTTATTCTGGTGGAGTAATAGATGGCGTGGACGGATTATCTGGTGGAGTATTTGCCGTTATGTTCACCTCTTATGGAGTTGTATCTATTATACATTATCAAAATGACATAGCCGCATTATGTTTTTCAGTGGCTGGAGCTTTACTGGCCTTCTTATGGTTCAACATACCCCCAGCGCAAATATTTTTGTCAGAAAGTGGTACTACATCATTAACGGTATTACTTACTACCGTAGCCTTTTATACTGACTCTATTTGGCTTTTACCTGTCATTGCTTTGCCACTTATTCTAACTAGTATGTCAGTAATAATACAATTATTATCAAAGAAATTTAGAAATGGTAAAAAGGTATTTCTTGTCGCACCTATACATCATCATTTCGAAGCTCTTGGATATGCCAAGCACAATGTAGCTATGAAATATTGGATATTTTCTTTTATATGTGGTCTCACAGGAGTAGTGCTGGCTGCTATATAATAATTTTAAATAAATCTATGTGGAAAAATATAACACAATATATAAAACAGAGCCTCAAAGTATATAAGCCTTTATTGTTTGCTTCCATACTGTTGCTTGCTATAGGACTTGTGATGTTTGGTTCAGCTGCTCTGGGTGTACTGGATCGTAATGAAGTAAAATTTTTTGCTATTATTAAAAGTCAATTTATATACGCTCTTCTGGCGGGCACCATAGCTATGGTTTTAGGCTTAATTATCAATGTAAAATATTATTATAAAACAGCTCCTTTTTTGTATATTTTATGTCTAATACTTAATGCTATGGTATTTATACCAGGATTAAACCGTTTCCATGGAGGAGCATATAGATGGCTAGACATTGGGAATTTTAGTTTACAGCCATCTGAATTATTAAAAGTACCAATGATATTAATAACTGCTTGGCTTATGATAAGGTGGCATGAAGAAATTAAAGTTAAAGCTTATGGATTATTATATTATATAGCTTTGATTTTACCTGTAATAATTTTATTATATATGCAAAGAGATACCGGCACTATGCTAATACTTTTATTTACTTCATTCATTATTTATTTTGCAGGTGGAGCCAAATGGCGAGATATAATAATTTTAGCTTTGTTGGCTGTGCTAGGTTTGGTTTTGATTATAACATTTAGACCATATGCTATGGGTCGTATTCAGGTATATTTGCACCCAGAAATGGATCAAACTGGCAAAGGATATCAAATACGTCAATCACTATTAGCCATAGGCCAAGGTGGCATAACTGGGCGTGGCATAGGTCAAGGAGTGCAGAAGTTTAGTGGGTATTTACCAGAGCCAATATCAGACTCTATATATGCAGTCATAGGAGAAGAGGCTGGTTTTGTAGGGTCAAGCTTTATTATAATATTGTACTTATATATAATTATAATTGGTTTATATATAGGCAAACTACTGCTTAATCCATATAATAAATTGCTTGCTATAGGCATAGCTTCATTATTTGGAATACAGGCTTATCTCAATATAGGAGCTACTATAGGGGTATTACCTTTGACAGGAGTGCCTTTACCACTTATATCACATGGTGGTACGTCTTTGCTGCTGTTTATGTTTTCTTTGGGTATATTATTAAACCTGTCAAAATACATTAACAAAAATAAAACAATTCTGATATAATATAAATATGAAAGTAGTATTAAGTGGGGGAGGGACAGGCGGGCATATATATCCACTCTTTGCTGTGGCCGAAGAAATAATAGCAGAGTGTGGCAAACAAGGTATAGAGACACCAAATCTTTATTTTTATTCAGACAAAAATTATTATCCAGAGATGCTCATTCATTTGGGTATACACTATAGACGTATATTTGCAGGCAAGTCCAGAACTTATAAATCATTCGAAAACACAATAGATATGTTTATAACTACCTTTGGCATATTTGCAACTTTATATAAAATGATGGCGGCTTACCCCGATATAATATTTGCCAAAGGTGGTTATGCTAGTTTCCCTGTATTGCTCGCTGCTCGTATATTGGGTATACCTGTAATAGTACACGAAAGCGACTCCGTGGGTGGAAGAGTTACTATTTGGGCCTCAAAATTTGCAGCACGCGCCGCCTTTAGCTTTGGTAGAGCAGCGGTAAATAGTAAATTAAAAAATGCAGCCCATACAGGGCAGCCCATAATCAGTCAGTTAATACCGCCTTCTAATTATAATAAAGATATTTATTATGGTAAACCTATACTATTAGTCATAGGAGGTTCTCAGGGATCTCAGACTATAAATACATTAATATATTTATCGCTACCTCAATTACTAGAAAAATACAATATAGTACATATAGTGGGTGACAATAATTTAGAAGAAGCCAAAAGGGAAACAGAAAAAATACTAGAAAATAGTATAAACGCAAAAAATTATGTATTATATGGACATATAAGTTTAATGGATATATACCCCAAAGTTGATATAGCTGTATCGCGTGCCGGAGCTACAACTATGTTTGAATTAGCTCTTTGGCAAATTCCTACAGTATTCATACCATTGGCTATTAGCCATGACAATCACCAAGCAGAAAATGCCTTTGAAGCAGTAAAAGCTGGCTGGGCCAAATCATTAGAAGAAAGTAATTTATCTCCACATATGCTAATACAATCTTTGGATAGTATTATGGAGGATCAAAATACTTATAGTAAATATTCAGAACTAGCAAAAGACTTTGGCAATAGAGACGCGGCCAATATAATAGCGGTAGAGATATTAAATATATTGAAGACTCACTAGCTAATTATTTAAAAGCTAATTCCACCATACCCATTTACTAGCCCAGCCAATACCAACACCCATTAGAAATACAAATAATATTATTAAAATTAAATTTGGTATAGCTATTGTTATCATGATTATATTTTAGCAAGTAATTAAATAAAATACAAATACTACCCTCACCCTAACCTCTCCAAGATTTGGAGAGGAGCCACTCAAGACACAAAGAAAACACAAAGACCCCTCCGGAAGGGGTCAGATGTGGTATATATACTAGAGGCGCCGAGGACATTACTGTAAAGTAACTCAATCTTTACAAGCCTCTATTACAAGATGTTGTGACGATGCTGTTGAGGCATTCACATACATATAGATTTTGCTATGTAACCCTAATTTGTGGCAAGGGAGAAGGCAACATGCTAAGCTCTGGCCTTTTACTTCATAGGAGCTATATACATAATACTACTACCAAGAATCTTTGCAACATATATATATGTATCTATGTGGAAAACTACTTCACCACTTTATCTTTCTTTGGTTTCTTTTGTTCTTTCTTGTGATATTTTTCTTCTTTGGCCATATAATTAACTATTTAGTTTACTAATATTCTAATTATAACAAAGCTCATATTTATGTGTAGTGAGTTATCAACATCCCGATGCTTTTGTCTTGCCACTTTTTATTGCACTATTCTTATCTTTATAATAAACTTTATTTTTGAGACTTATATTACCATCACATATCCCTTCTATATAATATTTCTTTCCTTTACTGCTAGCATATATACGACCAATACTTTGACTGGTGTCACCAACTGTATTAGTTACGACACCTTGCTTAATTTCTATTTGTGAGTTATTACTTTCTATATTTGTAGAGTTTAATATATTATCTTTATTTAGAGAAGAAAAATTAATATTAATATCTTGTTTATTATTATTTATTTTTTCAAAATATACACTTTCTCTACCAATAAAGAAAGCCATAATAATTAATAGAGAGCCCAAAATAGAAGCCATAATAATGGGGGATAGCCGGCTATTGATTCTTTTTAGCTTTTCTTGTATAATGGTATACATCAATTAATTATACAACATTATATGGCAACAAGAAAAGCCGCGGGAACCGCGAAG
>JAYVII010000006.1:0-5983 GCA_043770395.1 bacterium
CAAAAATGAATATGACGAATCAAGAAAAGCTGGACGAGATGTATGATGTAATACAAGATTTAAGATATAACATAGATGATATACATGGTACTTTGGACTGGATCAAACGCAGGGAGACAATAAAATTAACCTTTACTGTAATTTATTGGCTATTAATATTAGGAATTGTATTCGGTGCTTATTACTACATACAGCCTCTATTAGGAGGACTAATGATTGGCTTGACTGGTAGCCTAGACACCTTGCAGAGCTTTGAAAAAACAGTAGGTGGTCTGCCAGATTTGAGTAATTTAAAAAAGATACTGGAAGCTATTGGAGCTGCAAGCAGTACAAAGTAATACAAAAATAGCTTTCTGTCATGCTAAAGTTTCCATCTAAAAAACTTCCCAAAATAATATTTCTATGTTAAAATAGACATATGCCTGGATAGCTCAGTTGGTAGAGCGCTTCCCTGAAGAGGAATAGGTCCCCAGTTCGAGCCTGGGTCCAGGCACACACATGTAAAAGGGCGACCACTATGTGGTCGCCCTTTTACATGTGTGTGCTATGCTTCAAGCAGTTCTTTCAATTTATTTTTATCAAAGCCTATTACTACATCATCACCGATTATTATTACTGGTACTCCGCGCTGACCAGTAATTTCCATCATTCTGGCTAATTCTTCTTTATTAGTTGACACATCATGATCGGTATATTTAATTCCTATCTCGTCAAACCATTCCTTGGCAGCATGACAAAAATGGCATGTGGGTGTACTAAATATTTCTACAAATTTTGATTCTTTCTCTAGTTGCATATTTTTATTATAAATTATTTATTTTTACTTATTGTTATTAGTGTAATCAATTATAGCATCATAATATATTTCTTTCAACCAAATTGAAAACCTTCGCCATATACTAGGCTCTATTTCTACATTTATTATATTAGTAGTAGATGAATTGTACAAAGTAATGACCTCTTCCCCGTCTTTGACTACCGGATAGGCTTGCCTTATATACCCCTCTACACCTCTTTCGGTACTAATAATTCTTAACTTTTCAGCTGATATTTTACTTTTTGTGTCTACCTCTTGTAAATCTTTTGCTACTTTATTCCTCACTTCCCTCATACGTAAATATTTATCTAATAAATTTAAATTTCCTTTGATAAGTAGTACAGTGACAATAGAAATCAATAAAATACTAGCAAAAGAGTACTTTATTTGATTCCATACCCTGCCCTGTTGATATTGTCTCATATTTCTGATACATTATAACATATGTATAATAATAAAAACCAAAAGAATCTACAATTCATTTACATAGCAGTAGCAATTGTAATGATATTCGGAATGATAGCATCCACAGCCGTCACTCTATTTTAATGATAATTTTTTACTATCTTGAATGAGACTAACTACTCTTCATCATTTGTAAAAAGGTATCATGACTAATATGCACTTTACCTTCAGCAAGCATTCTCTTCTTGCCTTCTTTTTGCTTTTCTCGTAATTTCATTTTCCTAGTGATGTCACCTCCGTATAGATGTCCAGTCACATCTTTTTTCATTGGAGTAATAGAGCGACTTGCTAGTATACGTCCTTTTACATAGGCTTGTATTTTTACTTTAAACATTTCTTTAGGTAATATATTATAAAGCTTTTCTACTGCATCTTCTGATTCTTCTGCTGCTCTGTACTCAGGTATTACTCTAGAAAAAGCAGCGATTCTCTCTTCTGCTACATAAATATCAAGTCTGGTTACATGGGCAGGTCTCATATCTCCTGGCTCATATGATACACTGGCATATCCACTACTAGCACTTTTGACTTCATCAAAGAAATTCCTCATGAGCTCACGCAAAGGCATTTCTAATATCAGACGTAATCTATCCATGGTCCAGTCTTCCATTTCTAGTACGGTTGCTTCATGCTTATGTAATAATTCCATAATAGGCGATAAATATTGATGTGTAGTTATTATATTTACCAATATCCACGGCTCACGAGCTGATATTAAATCGCCATGTTCTGGGAAATGTATAGGAGTATAAACTTTTTCTATATTGCCACCTTTAAATGTGACTTCATAAGTAATCGACGGAGTGGTAACTATTAATGTTAAACCAAATTCTCTGCGCAATCTCTCTGTAACTATTTCTAAATGTAACATACCCAAAAACCCACATCTAAACCCTCTTCCCAGAGCCCCACTCTGTTCTTCCTCATAAGTCAAAGATGAGTCTGAAAGCCTTAATTTGCCCAAGGCTGAACGTAAATCATCAAAGTACTCTTGATATTCAGGGTATACAGAAGCAAACACCAGCGGCGTCGGTTCGCTATATCCCGGGAAGGCTGGTAACTCATGATTAAACCTAGTTACCGTATCTCCTACACGCGCCAGTCCAGGCTCTTTGATTCCAGTTACTATATATCCTATCTCTCCCTCTTCTATGCTATCACTTTCTACTTTACCAGGACGTAAATACCCCACTTCCCTTATTATAAATCTCTCCTTGGATTGAAGGAATACCAAATCATCTCCCTTGTGTATATTGCCATCCAACACTCTGACATAAAGTATAACACCTTGATGATTAGAGTACTCAAAGTCAAATATCATCGCCCTGCATGATCGATTTAACCTATCAGAAATAGTTTCTATGTTTTTATTTGTTTCAACTTGACTTTTACTTGTAGTTTCTTTTTTTGCTAAAGTAACTTCTTCTCTTAGTACGCTGTGTGGTGCTGGGACTCTTTTGATAATTTCGTTCATTAGATTTTCTACTCCTTCGCCAGTTTTACCCGACACCATCAATATGTCATCAGGGTCACATCCGAGTAATTTCACCAGCTCTTCTTTGCTTTCTGATATATTAGCCAGAGGACTGTCAATTTTATTAAGTACTGGTATTATAACCAGTTGGGCATCACGAGCCATTTGTAATACTGTCATAGTTTGAGCTTGCACACCTTGGGTAGCGTCCACAAGCAGCACCGCTCCTTCTACGGCCTGTAATGATCGTGACACCTCATAAGAAAAGTCTATATGACCTGGGGTATCAATGAGGTTTAAGATAAATTCAGACCTCACCTCCTTCCCCTCTCCAATAGAGAGGGGAGTAAACGACATTCTCACTGGAGTCATCTTAATTGTGATACCCCTCTCACGCTCCAGCTCCATAGAGTCCAGTACCTGCTCTTTCATTTTTCTATTCTCTACTGTAGCTGTAATCTCGAGCATGCGATCAGAAAGAGTACTTTTACCATGATCTATGTGGGCTATAATAGAAAAGTTCCTGATGTTGTTTTTCATAATTTATCTTTAAAATATAACATATTTTTTATATTCTGTCTTGGTGATATGACTATTCTTTACTTTCTTTATAATGAAAAAGGAAATATATAAGGAAAAATTCTACAAATAATGATAAGTTAAATGCATAAGGTATTGATAAAAGTCCAAAATTATTTTTTAATAAAATATACATAGCGATTATTACTATTGCTACAGCGGCACTCTGCGATATGAGTGGACTCAATGCGTCACGTCTAGCAAAGCTTGCTCGTATATAATAAAGTGACAATACATATAATGGTAAGGTAATAGAGAGGCTAGAAAGTAACATAGAAACTTCTTCTTTGTGATTTATATGTGGATATATAACAGATACTATAATATTGGACCCAAAATAAAATAATATAGCCACAGGCACAGACATAAGCATCAATAATTCTGTATCTCTATATACTCTTTTATAAAAGTCTTCTATATGATGTGATTCGTACAAAGCTGATAATTTAGGAAAAGCCACAGTAATAAAGCTCACCCCAATAGCCATAGCCGGTATCATAAAAAAGTTATTTGCAAAAGTGTAAGTAGTTAATACTCCCACCCCCAAAGCAGTGGACATGCTAGCTATGAATATAGCTCGCACTTGTAACATAACAAGTGAAAATGATCGTGGAATGGCGAGAGCCAGCTCTTCTTTGATAATCTTCCAATCAATTACAAAAAGTTTTAATTTGACCTTGGATCTAAAGAAACTATAGCTCTGTACTGCTACATGCATAGCTGCACCCAAAATTACACCCCATATGAGACCTCTCTCACCATATTTATCATAAAGTACTATTACACCAAATATTATACCAATATTATAAAATAATGGCGCCACCGCATAAGTCATAAATCTATTTTCTGCCATAGCAAGAGTAGCAAATATGTTAGATAAATTAAGTAATATTGCCTGTACCAGCATAATTTGAGAGAAGAAGCTTACCTTGTATTGCCACTCACTATCAGTATGAGAAAATATAAGACCTATTATCTCTGGCATAAATATATAAGCCAAGCCACATAATAAGAAAGTAATAATAGAAAAGAAATTAAATATAGAAGAATATCTATGACTCAGCTCTACCCAATTTTTGTCATGTATAGATTTGGATATGAGCGGTATAATAGTGACACCCGCGACAATGGATAGAAGCGAAGCATATATAAAGTCAGCCACCCTAAAAGATGCATAATACATGTCTAATGTCTGCCCCACACCAATTTTGTCCGCCATCAATATATCACGCAGCATGCCTAATAATTGAGATAAACCGCCCATTACTATGAGTAGTATAGTACTTTTAAAGCCAAGCGAATTTTTCCATTTATGTATTACTGTATTTATTTGTGACTTTAACATATTGCAGAGTTGATTTGTGATCTTAGTATTTGTGTATTATAACATACATATCCCCGCCATAGGCGGGGATATGTACTCTATTATAAGCCGGGTTCTGTATTTATGCTATTATTTATCTTGACCACATTATTACTAATGGGCTCTAGCGGCACTCTCGATTACTCGAGCACGGCCTTGCACAGATATAAGCTTTTAGCCGTTTCAATTCCATGTCGCCATGGGCCTCACCCTCTACTTTGTGCCTGCTTGCCACATAGTGGTAAACAAGTACAGTAAAATGCAATTGCTTGCAACTAGGGGGTCTTTGCATCGCTACTCAGACGTCTCTGCTCGCAGCTCTAGGATCACTCCCGATGGGTATTACCCACTATACTTTCCATAAATATGGATCTGTGCCCGGACTTTCCTCTCATTTATGACAAATATATAAAATATATTATATACAGCACAAATGAGCAATAGCTGTAGAGGTCTTTATTATATCATCTATAATGTTGCTTGACAAATTTTTAATATTGGTTTATATTGTGAACGTGTCTGCGCCAAAGCCCGTATTGCCCGTATTGGGAAATAGTCTCTGCCAGGTTAATTGCCGTCCTCTGGACCATTGCCTTTAGCATGAGATGCTGACACTAGTGGCAGATCTCTCCTCCTCCCTCCCTCGTTTCTGCCACTAACCCCGAGCCTTAAAAAGCTCGGGGCTTTTTTTATGCGTTTCTACTATTTATATACTTTGGTTTCCAACACATACTGTGCGTTGTGTACACCTTTGCCAAATATTTTTGAAGATTTAGTATTTGCTTTATTATAAGTACTAGTCGCTACATTATATTCACTATGTACTATTTTCATATCTTTATTCAGCCAATATATATTAATTGGATAATTCATATCCTTCATCCATATAATTCTTTCTCCTTCACTATACCAAGCGAATAACAAGCCACAGCCAGTATAGTTACTTGTATCTTGTTTTGAAGAATCACAAAGATAATCTGAATTTGTATTTGATAGTCCTTCTCTACGTCCTTCTTCTGTATTTCTAATCTCTACTTTATAGATTCTATTTTTAATTTTAATTTCACTAATCTTATTTCTAGTCTCATCAATTTTATTAAGTCCATCTTTTCTTTTGTTTTCAATTCCATTTTTAACTTTACTAATTTGATTTTCAATCTTAACTTCGTCAGTTTTATTTTTTTCTAAAAATGAATTTCTATAAAAAAATAGAGAACTGATCAAAACAATAAATATTGTAAAGTAAAAAATATTTATATATTTTTTGGATTTTTCATCCATAGAT
>JAYVII010000007.1:0-5742 GCA_043770395.1 bacterium
ATTCAATTGATATGTTTTCTTTGAAAGTTGCTCAATCATCTTTTTCGGTCCATCAAATACATCCGTATTAAATATATCTGGGTCATTACGAAGGGCAGCTGCATAACGCTCAAGTCCTGACCCATGATCCACATTCATTTGTGGCAATTCTTCGAAGCCATTTGATGTCTTCTTATACTGCATAAATACATTATTTCCAATTTCTAAAAAACGACCACAGTCACAATTAAGATGACAAGGTGAGTCAGCAAAAGAACTTTTACTGTGTGTATTTTGTATCTGTTTTCCGTTTTTGTCTACTGGATCAAAGTCATAGAACATTTCTGAATCAGGACCACCTGGTTCTCCTTCTGGCATATTCTGAGGTATGCCAGAACGTGACCACCAGTTTTTCTTTTCGTCATAATAAAATATTCTGTCCTCTTCCTTCATTCCACTTTCAGGATCTTCATTAATAAGAGCAGTGATTCCTTTTTCTTTAAAAAGATTTTGCCATAGCTCTGATGAAAACATATCACGAGGAATCCCAAGCGCTTCATTACCTTTAAAACATGTAACATAGAAATTCTCGGGCTTGAGACCCAGGCATTCGTCACTCTCTCCCGTTAAGAATTCCCACATCCACTCGATTTGCTCCTCCTTAAAATAATCTCCAAAGCTCCAATTACCGAGCATTTCAAAAAAGGTAGTGTGCCTATTGTCCCCGACCTCTTCTATGTCTTGCGAGCGAAAACATTTCTGACTGTCAGCAATGCGAGTGCCAAGTGGATGCGACTGACCAAGCAAATAAGGAAGCATCGGTTGCATGCCTGATCCAGTGAACAGAGTAGTAGGATCATTATCAGGAGTAAGAGGCGAGGACGGCACAATAGCATGACCTTTGCTCTCCATATACTTGAGGAATTTACTCCTTATTTCATTTACTGTGATGGCTTTATTACTCATCGCTATATTATACAAGAAAATCTAAACTTTACCAAGTTAATTATTTTTCCCAGAAGATGTAAAGTATATTGATATATACTAACTACGCCCAGTTATTTGGATCCATACTTTGATGAAGTACTCTCAGTAGGATCAAGCTTTCACCATCAATAGTAAAAAATATACAAAATGGAAATTTATCGAAATTCGCTCTTCTATTTTTACTATATCTTACTGCATATATATCAGGTGAGTTTATAATGTTCGCTTTTATTTTTTATAAATTAGAACTTTTCTTCCACTCTTCTATATTCTTGTGATGACCGGAAAGTAATACTTCTGGCACCTTGTATTCTTTTATTTCTTTGAGGCCTGAGTGTGAATAAATCTCAGGTCTCCCATATATTTCATGACTACTCACACGATTTTCTTCTATACTTTCTTCGTTATTTAGAACTCCTGGCAGGCGCCTCGATATGGCATCTATACAAATCATAGCTGGCAACTCACCTCCGGTGAGCACATATGGCCCCACAGACCATTCAACCACATCATTTCCAAGTATATCTTCTAATATCATTTTTACTCTAGCATCTATACCCTCATATCGCCCACAAATAAATATTATATCAGCATATTCTTTACTTACCTTTTCTGCTATAACATTATCAAAAGATATTTTCTCGGGAGTAAAGATTACAGTTAGGATTTTTTTATTAATTTTATTTTTTCTTATATCTTTTTTAAGATTTTTTTCTATACTCTTGATCACGTCTGCGTAGCATTTCATTATGGGGTCTACCCACATTACCATACCAGGGCCACCACCATACACTCTGCCATCGACTCGTCTATGTTTGTCTTCGCTATAGCTACGTAGATCAAATGCGGTGACCTCGATAATACCAGCATTCATAGCCTGACCCAGTATAGACTGTGTCAAGTATGAATCGAACATATCAGGGAATATTGTAATTATGTGATACCTCATATTTCCGTATTTATCCTTCCCTTGGGAAGGTGGCACGAGGAGTTTACGACGAGTGACGGAAGGGGTTGATTTGTATTTCTACTCCTCGTCCTTATAAGACGAGACACCCTCCTGACTGCTATCTCCTAGCATTTCGCGAGGCTCATTGATCTTTAGATTTACCCTGGAGTTATTTTTCATACCCACTACTCGTAATAGTGTGCGTATAGCCTTGGCTGTAGCACCCTGTTTACCTATTATTTTACCCATATCACCAGGAGCCAAGTCCAAAGTGATTAGCACGCCCATCTCGTCCACCTTCCTTTCTATCTTGATAGCTTCTACATTGTCTACTAATGATCGCACTACATATTCAACAAATTCTTGATCTTTATTCATATATTCTATTGTTAATTTATAGTTAAACTAATTAAGTTTAACTATATTGTATCAGTAATATTACTTTTTCTTCTCAGACTTTTGCACAGGGGACTTCCTAGGTAACACATTTATTTTGCGTCCCTCGAGTATTCCTTTACTTATAAGTAAATTAGTAACGGTCGGCGAGACTTGTGCTCCTACAGATATCCAATACTTTACTCTGTCAGCTTTACATTCAAATATACCAGCCTTAACATTATAAGTCCCGAGTATCTCATTGAATTGAGTAGTCTTGGGCTTATTAGTATGGGGAGTAACTATTAATCTGAAATGTGGGTCATTCTTGCGACCTATTCTTTGTAATCTAATTTTTAACATTTATATATTTTAACACATTTATTATAAAAAAGAAAGAGGCCAACATCTAGTGACGCTGGCCTTCGGGATGAATGGGCTAAGAAATAAGGAGATTTATCCCTTTGTATCTACCGGAAAGGATATGCGGAATAGCTTGTGCCATATCCGAAAGACTGAGAACAATAACATGGCCCCAAATACAATGAGGAAGCACAACATCACCAGGACGACGATACGTGCAGCTATCTTTCCTGGTGACATATGGTAAACTGCCAGTCCTCCGATGAGAGTCCAGCCAACCACGAGGCCGAACTTGATTGCCAAATCCTTGAAAAGCTCGGACCAAGTGGCTGGTTGCAAAAACTCTTCTATCCTGGCAGGTAGTGTTGCCAAATTGCGGACGCCGTTTAAGAACTTCTCTTTGTTACGCTGTGACATGACTAGTCTCCAGTTGTTGTCTGTGTCACCCCACGGTGACTCGCTATATATACTACTACTTTTGGGGAGAAATGCAAGTTTAAATAGAAAAGACTCTTCAGGCATATTAATCGTCCTGAAAGGTTATCTTTTTCGTTGGTGATATATAAATTATATACGATATAGAAATCAAAGTCAAAGTTTTCATTTAAAAAGTTCACTGTGGGAGCCGATATCAAGCAAGTAAAGAGTTAATATGTTATCCTCGTGGCGATACACCAAGAGAATATCATTTTGTAAATGGCATTCCCTTGTTTCTATTTTAAAACCATTAAGCTTGTGATCCAAATATTTACCATCCAATAGCTCGCCCTTACTAAGAATATTAACAACTCTCATAAAATTATTTTTATCAAAATTTCTATTCTTAATCAGCCTTTTAAAAGATTTTTTGAAACTAGTAGTTCTTTTTACCTGATACTTCATATTACTAGTTTAGTAAATCCTTCATCAGATCCTCAACACTAGAAAAGCTTTTGCCATGCTTTTTTTCATACATAAATTCTTTCTCCCATCTATCTGCGACATCACTTCTTACATACCCGCCATCAAGAACAGGTACCGTCTTCTTATTTGCCAAATCTGCCAAATACATATTGAGAGCCGTAGACAAATTTAAGCCACGACTATTAAGTATTTTAATAGCTTTATTTTTAACTACTGAATTTGTCCTGATTGAAATTGTTGCATCCATATTTAAATTATATTCTATGTGTCTTACATTGTCAATACAAATATAAAAAGGGGAGGTTAGAAAAGTTCGATGACCTTCTGCCTCCCCCTACTAACCTGATATTACTAGGCTCAACGTTTACCCAAAGTCTCGTGATCAAAGTATGTGACACTAGTTAGTGCCACCCGTGCAGACCTCTCAGCATCTAAAGCTTCTGCTTTTATGTTATACTCTCCAACATGCTCAACAGCACCATTCATAACGCTCAAAAATAAAGATTGGTGGCACAAGCTCATCTGTGTCAAACTCTTAATACATTCACCAAGTGCAGCAAAACATTCTGCTGACTGAATCAGGCCACAGGAATATAAGAGCTGTTCAAATACTTGCTGTGCAGTCTTTGTTTTGCTTTGAGCTTCTGGCTTTTCATCTGCAAACTGATCTAAAATATCAGCGACGTAGGATCGACCAACGGTCGACTCGTTATATATACTACTACTTTTGGGGAGAAATGCAAGTTCCGTGCTATACTTTAATTATGAAAAGTAATTATGCTTTTATAGACAGCCAGAATCTTTATCTATCTGTCGCTGTCCAAGGATGAAAAATAGATTGGAAAAGATTTAGGACTTATCTGAGATTTAAATACAAAGTAAGTAAAGCGTATTTATTCATTGGATATATAGAAGGTAACTCATCATTATATACAGAGTTACAAGATTCTGGATTCATTTGTATATGGAAACCAACTCTTAAAAGTAAAGACGGCGTTATAAAAGGTAACTGCGACGCTGAATTAGTTTTACACACTATGATTGAACTTGATAATTTCAATAAAGCCGTCGTCGTATCTGGTGACGGTGACTTCTATTGCTTAATAGAACACTTAATAAAAATAGGGAAATTTGATAGATTACTAGTACCAAATGAATACAAATATTCCGCACTTTTAAAAACTAAAGAAATCAAAGAATACACAGACTCCATAAATGAGTTGAGGTACAAGATAAACAAACGACAGTTATAATAACGATAGAGTACAAAATAATAAAAAAGGCCCTTCAGGCATATTAATCGTCCTGAAAGGTTATCTTTTTCGTTGGTGATATATAAAGTATATACGATTTTAAAATGAAAGTCAATGACCATATATCTCAAATTATTATTTAAAAAGCTCGCTGTGTGAGCCAATGTCTACCATGTATAAGACAAGAACATCTTGTTCGATACCAAAAATTAATAAAATATCATTTTGTACATGGCACTCTTTATAATCTTTGTATTTGCCATTTAAATTATGGAGTTTGTGCTTTGGTTCGAGTTCTTCCAAATTCCTTAGTTTATCTAGGACATACTGAAATTCAGAAATTTTAAAATCTTTATACTTTTTTATCTTTTTAAAAGACTTTTTAAATTTTGAACTTTCGACAACTTCTAGCATAGAAATTTAATTTAAAAGATGGCCCATATACTCTTCTGTACTTTTATATCTTTTACCACTCCTCAATGCTATCCGTTTCTCTTTTTCCCATTCATCCATTATTTTGTCTTTCACATATCTCACATCAGGTACTGGGAAAGTTTTCTTATTTGCCAAATCCGCTAAATACATATTTAGAGCTGTAGACAAATTTAAACCACGACTATTTAGAATTTTAATAGCCTTATTTTTTATAATTGAATTTGTCCTTATTGAAATTGTTGCGTCCATATTTAAATTATATTCCACATGTCTTACATTGTCAATACAAATTACAAAAAGTAAAAAGGAGTTAGGCGCTTGCGCTCCTAACTCCTAACTGTCGGCTCACAAGCTGTCTGGCTATTTGTACCGTACTAAAAGCTCTTTGCGAACTTCTTTTCTTGTGGGTAATGCATACAACGACAATGCAATTTTTATAGCAGTCAAAAAATGCACCTGCACATCGTCTTTGATAGGCTCCTCATCTTCAATCCAAAG
>JAYVII010000008.1:0-5662 GCA_043770395.1 bacterium
CCTATGCTCTTAATTTCCTATTAGGAAATTAATATATTACACACATACTCAATATCTAGACCGCTCTAATTATTAAGCTACACAATTCCACATAAAATAAAGTGACCCCAGGTGTTATTGATATAATAATCCTGGATAACATAAACTTTATTTCTGTGGGATGAAGTTGTCAATGAACGTGAATAGAATTATAGTCTATTTTGAAGGCAAAGTCAAGCTAAAGAAAAACAGGTCCATAACCAGACTCAGACCTCACTCCTAACTCCTCTCCAATAGAGAGGGGAACCACTAAAAATACAAAACAAAAAGCCCCGCAAAACGGAGCAAGAAACATGTTAGATTGCGAGTAGTCGAACTTCACACCCACCCGCAAACTGTTATTCGATCACATAAACTTCATATTCTTTAGACTTATTAAGCACAATTTCGCCAGACTTCCAATGCTCAATTCTGGCTACTGGCTGATCACTATCATCGCCATGCTTTTCATTATAGACAATTACATGATTTGGTTTAATCAATGACTGCCCCACAATGATCACATAATCTATTGTCGGCAATGTATCCAACTGGTCTTCATTGATTATCCTTAACAATCGATCAGCAAAAGCTTCTGCATCTCTTTGGAAAAAAGAAGCGAAAAATGCTAGTCTCTTTAACTTTTCATCCGCACCAAGTTTCCGCAAATTATGCGGTATATTAGACAAAACAAAATGGAATTCAGCGTAAGCCATATTGACCACCCAATTCAAAAGAAGATTGACAACACATAAAGCATTGATTCGACAAAGAATACAATATGCCTATGCTCATAATGTATACTAACATTTTTAATAACACAAAGCAATACAAAAGGTGACGCCGTAGGCGTCACCTTTTGTATTGCTTTGTTAAAACTAATACAATATATTCGTCCCATTATAATATCCGCTACTGTTGTTATAATTAGTGTTGACATCATAATTACGTTTGTCTATGAATCCGTCAAAGCCATTTATATAAGTACAATTATTTACATAATATCCTTTACTATGATCGTAACTAGAATTACAAGTTACATTATAATAGCATCCATATGTGCCATTCACATATCCTGATGTACAGACATTGTTATTACCGCCATTGTTTGTATTATTATCAACACACATCATATATGTACAATTGATACCATTACAATAATTACAATCATTGTAATAATAACAACCATATACCCCATTTTTATAACTGTATGCACAGACAGTATTACTATTTAGCTTTTTATAAGTAAAGCTATATTGCTTATCTGTATATGTACCGCCTTGATTTATCCTGAGAGTAAAGTAATAATAAGTATTGTCTACCATACTAGCGACTGAATTACGCATATTCACAGACACACTTGTAATATTATTGTTTGAACATAGACCCGTATAATATTTAATATAGGCCAATCCATTAACAGCATTATTTGTGTTACATTTATCTAGAGCCACAGTAATATTTGGTATATTAGTATTAACTATAGACACATAACTACTATTTAGATTTGATAGATAATTATTACTATCAGTAAGTATGATGTAGCTCAATGTACCACCATTACTATCCTTGTCATATACTGTAGGGGGCAATGTCGAAGGAGTCAGATTAATATAAATAGGGTTAGGTGTTGGTACTGGTGTAGGTGTTGGAGTAGGAGATGGGATGGGTGTAGGATAAGGATTATTGCCATTACATGTAGCATTATAAAGTGCTGTCCTGGTATAAGTCCCCACGAATCCACTAGAGAGTAGCCCCTTGGCGGATTGGAAAGCCCTTACCGCATTATAAGTAACATTACCAAAGTATCCAGTAGGATCAGCATTTAAATATCCCAGCTGCACCAATGCTTCTTGTAATTTAGTTACTTCATTATTAGCAGTACTATCACGACTACCCTTTCTCATATTATAAGAAAAGCTATAGCAAGTATTATTATTGGTAGTATCGGTATCGACATCACCAGTTTGCCCATGCATATAAGTCTGTGCACTCACAGCACTCATTCCAAATAAAGATCCTCCACGCAAAGACCCCACGTTCATATCACTAATAAAAGTCACACCCACAATCATGGCTATAGCCACTATATTTATAATTTTCTTCATATATCTATATAATACTACTCTGACAGTGTTTGTCAAGCTAATTTTGTTTTGGATTTTATTTTTTCAAGATAGCTATACTTGTATCACAAATTTGATTTACTCTTTCTCTTATACCCAAAACATCCAAACTTTTGAATGACACATAAATATCTTGTCCATCAAATCTTATAGTAGCTCCCTCACTTTCATTAATAAAATCTCTCATTTGTTCTAAAGTGGCAGTTAACTTTCTATCAAAAGTTTCTTCTAGCGTATTTACTAAAAACTTTATGTCTCTTAGTGGAGACAGCATTGTGTTTCTAGCTTTGTCAGATACTAAACTATTATCTGGCCTATAAGTATCCATATCATTATAAGCAGTAAAAAATAACTCTTTTAGCTCCTTGAATGAAATACATCTTTTTACATTATCTTTAATATAATTTAAAATCGTACTTTCTTGATTAGCTTCCACCACTCCAGACATGACAGCTTTACCAGACCACATAATGTTCTCCTCGTCTTTTTTTAGTAAGTCAGCCAAGCCTCCATATAAAAACACTGGCTCAGCAAGCAAATCTTCAAAACCTTCTTGATTTGGCTCATTAGCTGCACCTGCAACTAACCTTATTGGAGCTAATTGGCCTGGCATTCCTGGTGGCATAAATTTATTTTAAATATTTAGTTAAACTTTATTATCTTTTAATTATAATACAATTCTCGCAAAAGGCAAAGGCATATCACCAGCCACTGCGAATCCCGCTGCGCCTTTATGTCCACCGCCACCATATTTGGTGGCGATAACAGTACAGTCAAAGTCTCCATTGCTACGCAATGAAACCTTCCACTGTCCGTCATCCCATCTATATGACATGGCTACTGGCGGATATTGTGTATATATCATATGTAGCAGATCAGATCTCTCATCCAGCGACAGGCATACATTCACCGCGGGCATGATTACGCCATCAAGCTCTATCATATGCACACTGTCGAGTGCAACGGCTAATATTTTCTTCTCATAATTTTTTAAAAGCTTTGACTCTGCTTTTAATTTCTCTCTGCCCTCTTCACTATTCATCATTTCGTTCAATATCTCTATATTTTCAAAGCTTATTTCACGTCCATATATAGCCGGCATATAATTCTCATATCCTGCTAATCTGAATTTAAATATATCGCCTTCGCTAATATACTGTAGCAGTAATGGTACTTCGACATCAGGGTAGAAATATTGCCAGGCCAAATAGCAACCAGAATGATCGAGGTTGAAGACATGACGTTCGGCGCTCTCCACCTCTTCTCTACTACTTATATGATGATCTATGATTACAAATTTCTTGCATTTACTTTCTACTTCTTTAATTTCATTTATAGCAAAAGAAAAGTCTATTACATATATTTCTTTATCTTTGATATCATTTACTTCTAAATTATTTTTTGTTAAGATGTTTTTAGTTTCTATATTTTGTATTATGGGGAAGCTCTCGCCTCTTTTAATCGGTATATATTCTGCTTTGTCATTAAAATATTCCCTGGCGGCCCAGGCCCCGGCCATACCATCAAAACAATTAGCGTGATAGAGTACTATTATACTTTTGTCTGTTTGTATGATTTGTCTTTTCTCTTTTAAAGCTTTATTCATTTTTTTATTATAGCACGTGACTTATGTGTCTATCTTACTCTACTATAGTCAATTTGCCTTTGCTCCAGGTTGGCATTTTCAACTTTGATCTTTAATTTATCTCCGATATGAAATTCTTCACCGGTGCGCTCACCTATGATACTGCCTTTTAATTTATTATATATATAGAAGTCATCCCCCAAAGAGCGTAACCTGATGAAGCCTTCACATTTACTTTTCTGTTCTTCTGCGTATATACCCCATTCTGATATGCCTGATACCACACCATTAAATTGTGAACCTATACGCATAGACATATATTGTACTTGTTTATACTTTATACTACCACGCTCGGCATCGGCGGCCTCTTTCTCTCTACTACTGGCTAATATACACAATTTCTCAAGAGCCATTTTCTCATCTTTCTTGGCAATATTGCCATCAAGCACTCTCTGTAATAATCTGTGGCATAGCACATCAGGATAGCGACGTATGGGCGAAGTGAAGTGGGAATAGAATTCAAAAGCTAATCCATAATGTCCTACATTGTCAGTACTATACATGGCCTTTTGCATGGATCTAGCGATTTTGACTTGTAACAAATCTTTAGCTGGCTGACCCTTAAGCTTTTCTAATAAATTATTAAGTTCACTACTGGGTATTAGTCCATCATCCATTTTCAAAGTATATCCAAGTGACCTGATGAATAAATCCAAATCATGCATCTTGTCACTGTCAGGTCTGGCATGTATACGATATATACATATGGCGTCCTCGGCACTTTTTGTAATAAACTCACTCACATATCTGTTGGCCAGTAACATCCACTCTTCTATCATTTTGTGCACATCTTTTCTTTCTTTGACATACACATCCACTGGTACACCATGCTCATCCAATTTAAATTTAACCTCTTCACTATCTAGAGACAGTGCGCCATTGGTAAATCTATATTGTGTATAAATCTTGGCAAGTCTATTAAGCTCTGTTAATTCCTTGTAAAAAAGCCCGGATCCAGCATCCATTATGTCCTGAGCATCTTCATAAGTAAATCTCCTGTCACTTTTAATTACTGTACGACCAAACTTTTTATTTATTACATTACCCTCACTATCCACCTCAAATATAGCCGCCATACATAATCTATCTTTGCCTTCTACTAGACTACACAGATCATTGGACAATACCTCAGGCAACATTGGTATACATCTGTCTACTAGATACACCGAAGTCTCACGCTCTATAGCCTCACCGTCTAGCGCCGTATCAGGCCGTACATAATATGATACATCAGCAATATGTACGCCTACTTCTACATTACCATTTTCTAATTTCTTATAACTTATAGCGTCGTCAAAGTCTTTGGCATCTATTGGGTCTATAGTAAAGGTCGTGACCTCTCTATAATCCATTCTATTTTTATAATCTTCTTCTATTATTCCTCTTTCCTTTATAGCCTGACTTTCTTTGACCACGTCCTCTCTATGTTCATTACTAAAGCCCTTCTCTAAAGCATAAGCCAACATCTCAGCATCATTGTCCCCTGGGCGACCGAGCCTTTGTAATACTGATCCAAATGGTGGTCTTTTATAATCACTCCAATCCTCCAAATTGACCGCGACTTTATCCCCATCCCCTGCCCCATTTAATTTGTCTGCGGGGATTTGAATTTCTATATACATTTTCTTGTCCTGAGGTACCAGGAAATATGCTCCGTGATCCACCTTGAGTGTCCCAGCATAAGAATATTTGCCTCGCTTTTTGATAGAAAGGACTTTACCAAATAATTCATGTTGCACATTTTCACCAACCACCTCGGCCTGCACAGTGTCGGTGTGTAATGCACCGTGTAAATTAGCGTGGTCAATAAATATTGATATCACCTCACCCTTACCCCTAATAACTCTCACATATCCATCATATTTAGAAGTTA
>JAYVII010000009.1:0-5636 GCA_043770395.1 bacterium
GGGATATATTGAATATCCTAAATATGAAGTTACAAGGAGACTGGGTAAACATAAAGCCTTGATCTCACTAGATACACACAATAAAGTAATAGATATATTGGATAATAAGAATAAGTCAGAAAGGCAGTACGAAGTCTACAGAGAAGATTTTGAGCTCCGTGGTATAGTCAGATGTTTACATTGTAATAGCAAATTAAGAAGTTATTTTACTACAAAATACCAGAAGAATAGAGTTAAAAAGACCCCATATTATGAGTGTAAGCTTAAAGACTGCATAAATAAAGGTAAAATCTTTAGAGCTGGTGATTTACACTCAAAATTCAATGATATACTCGAGAAAGTTGGTCCAAAAGATGAGGCTATAAGAATAGGGGTAGAAGCTTTTGAGGAAGCCTTTAAAGAGTTCACTGAAAACATAAAGACAGATACGAAAGTTATTGATCTTGAAATGACTGATATCGAGTCACAGATAGATAACCTGATAAGCGCATCTGCAAATATTACGAGCCCAATTGTACAGAAAACTTATTCTGACAAAATAGAGAAGCTTGCCATAAAGCTTGAATCATTGAAGCAAAATAAGGACAAACCAATAGACATGCAGGGAATATGTCGAACCTCTATGGATGAGATGTTTGAATTCATCAAAAGTCCTTATAAAATATGGCGGAATTGTGATCCAAGACAAAAGACTGAGCTATATGGATTCATTTTTAAAGATGACTTCGCTATAGGTCAGAATTATGAATGTCGAACCCCTGAGCTATCGCTAATTTACCAGTATTTCCAAGGGCTTTCTGAAGAATTAGACAATAATTTGGTGGAAACACCCGATTTGTGGAGATGGAGGGTATTGAGCCCTCGTGTCAGAGTAAAATGTGTATGCGTCTACAATATATAGCTTGCCCTAAAGTTCTCCATTGATGTAAAGGACAAACAAAATCATCAAGAGAAGAGCGCTAAGTATTCATTATATCTCACTGCGCGAGCGACATATAATATATGTCATAACTATAATACGCGATATTGTCCATGACATTGACAATATGCGCACAGTCTATGCTCTATCGCTTACGCGAGAACGGCGACTGGAGCGAATGAGAAAGCCCAAGAAGGACTAGCCACACGCCCTGATGTAGCGTTTGCACATCTGATTTGAAATGTTAACGAGTCATTTCGTCTCGATATTGCACATATACATATTTACAAAGATCAAATCTATACATCCCCAATGTATATACTATAGCAAATTGGTGGTATTTGTCAATCTCCTTGCAAAGTGTTATTATAAAGATCGATTGCCTATGTTGATATATGTATTGTATGGGCAAAGGTATAACTTAGACTTTGAAAAAGGAGGGCATATGCCCAAAGTAATTTTGTGGATTAGCATCGTGCCGATGATGGTCTTTGGTGCAGGCTCATACGCTCAGGATGTTTCTGACCTGCAGGACAGGTCAGCAATCTTTGACTTCTGTGGCTTGACCCGCTTGTTGACAAAGCAAGAAAAAGTCTCTATTGACAAAGCCGAAGGCAGAGGTGTGTCATTTGCGGTCGCTCTATGTGAAAAATACACCAAAATCGACGCCAAAGACTGCGTCGAAAAGGAGCCGGAGCTCGAAGAGGTAAAAGCCAATTTGAAAAAGAAGACACGGGTCGAGTATGGATTGGCCCAAGCCTTGACTGACCTGACGGCGCTATCAGTACGACTTGGTGTTGACGGTGGCTGTTCTACCAGGCCAGAACCAGTTCAATCCCCAGACCCACTGGGTAAGAGGTAGCACTTAAAATCACTCCTTTATTTTTTCCGAAAGGCCTCGCAGAGGCCTTTTCTAATTGTCCCATTTCTTTTTAAGTATTTCTCTCTTGTCCCATTTTTTTAATTTCTTGCCTATGACTATGTCGACTTTGATGCGATTATTTCTTTCGTATATAGATAGCGGGAGTAGGGTGACTCCGGTGCGATCCAATGTAGCAAGCTTGAGTATCTCAGACTTTTTTAAAAGTAATTTACGAGTGCGATCTGGCTGATAGCTTTTGGGTGTGTTGGCTACTTGATAGGGTTGTATGTTTATACCTATTATATAAGCTTCTCCGCCACGTATTATCACACGTCCGCCATCTATTTGGGCGTGTCCAGCACGTAATGATTTGACTTCATAGCCATATAGCTCTATGCCTGCGCTATAGGTCTCGAGTATCTCATATTCTAAATGTAATTTCTTGTTACGAATATTCATGGATCTATTGTAGCATATTTCCTGGCTTCTTTCATTTGTTTTGTCTCTGTATTATGGGCATTTTAAATTGTTTAAATTGTCGGGAGTTTGTAAATGTGCTATATTATATATATGAATAAAGAAGAAGAGGGGTTTATGTTAGGAAAAATAGAATCCTTATTAAAAAGAAATGTCGAGCGCATGGTGGATGAGGACTTTATTAGAGAAAGCTTGATGGCAGGCAAGTCGCTACATGTGAAGCTGGGTATTGATCCCACTAGTCCAGATATACATATAGGCAGAGCGGTAGTGCTCTGGAAATTAAGGGCTTTTCAGGATCTTGGATGTTATGTGACTCTTATCATTGGGGACTTCACGGGTACTATTGGGGATACTAGTGACAAAAATAGTGAAAGGTCAATGCTTGATCAGGATATAGTCAATGAGAATGCTCAGACCTATGAAGAGCAAGCCTTGAAAATATTAGACAAAAATAAATTAACAGTGAGGCGCAATAGTGAGTGGCTTTCTAAATTATCATATAGTGAAGTATGTGGTCAGGCGGATCTATTCTCGGTCAATGAATTTATGAAGCGTGATGTCATAGCCAAGAGATACAATGAAGGAGGTCGTATATCATTACGCGAAATGATATATCCAATGATGCAGGGCTATGATTCGGTAGCCATAAAGTGTGACGTGGAATTGGGTGGCACTGATCAATGGTTCAATTTGCTAGCGGGGCGTACTATGCAAAAGGCTTATAAACAAAGAGAGCAGTCGATCGTGACCATGAAGCTCATGCCGGGACTAGATGGCCGCAAGATGAGTAGTAGCTATGGTAATGGGATATTTTTGACCGACACAGCAGAGAATATGTATGGTAAGTCCATGACTATAAATGATGAAATAATAATACAAGCCATGTATGCCTTTACCAACATGACAGAGGAGGATATAGAAAATTGTAATCAAAAATTAAAAGATGGTGAAAATCCTCGTAATGTCAAGGATATTTTAGCCTTTGAAATTACCAAGCTATATCATGGTGAAGAAGGTGGCATGGCTGGTCGTCAAGCTTTTAAAAATATTACTAGTGGCAAACCAGAAAAAATAGAGGAATATAGTTTAAAAGATATTTTTAAAAAACTTTCTAATGCAGGCCCCTCCCCAACCCTCCCCACAAGGGAGGGGGTCATACTAGAGAAATCTTTAAATATAATAGACGCATTGGTAGCACTAGAATTTGCAACTAGTAAATCCAATGCCAGAGCATTGATAGATCAGCGTGGAGTCAAAGTCAATGACGAAGTGGCTACACTAATTACAGAGGTTAAGGCTGGTGACGTGATACAAAAAGGCAAACTTAATTATGCAAAGATTGTTTAATATATGGAAAATAGTAATATGAAAAAGAAAGAAAATCAAAAGGATAAATATAAAAAAGTTTTTGTTATAAATCTCAACAATATAATTAATTTTGTAATTTTAATATTGATTATTAATTTGATATGGGGTGGCGTAGAGAATTATTTTAAGAAAAGCTCTGTACAAGAAATATTTATAAGTCAATTCATAGACAAGGTCAAGACAGGAGAAATAAAACATATACAAGTAACAGACAAGCAAATAATAGCATTAGAAGATGTCGCTGTTAATAATAACAAGGATGGCGTTTTAAATACTAATAATAAAGACAATAAGAATAAGACGACAAGTAAAATACTTTATAAAGCCAACAAAGAATCAGGAGTAGGAGCTATAGAATTATTAAATAATTATGCAGTGGCGAGCTCGACTATTGCAGGACTAATTATAGATATAGCAGCTGAAAGTAATTGGCTAAGCACCTTTAGTATAATGGCAACTTTGTTGCCTGTGCTTTTGATTGGGACATTATTATTTATGATGATAAAGGGTATCAGGGGTGGCAATATGCAAGCCTTGTCTTTTGGTAATAGTAGAGCCAAGAGAATAGACCCCAATGATGAGAAGCAAAAAGTGACTTTTAAAGATGTGGCCGGCAATCAAAATGCCAAACAAGAATTAGAAGAGATGGTGGAATTTCTAAAGAATCCAGATAAATTCATTTCAATAGGGGCGACCATACCCAAGGGAGTATTACTTACCGGCAGACCAGGCACAGGTAAAACCATGCTAGCCAAAGCTGTAGCAGGTGAAGCCAAGGTACCTTTTTTCTACCTTTCGGGTAGTGAATTCATAGAGATGTTTGTCGGAGTAGGAGCATCTCGAGTACGAGATCTATTTAATGAAGCCAAGAAAGCTTCGCCAGCTATTATATTTATTGATGAAATAGATAGCATAGGAAGGTCAAGAGGGGTTGGTACTGGTGGTGGCAATGACGAGAGAGAGCAGACGCTGAATCAAATATTGGTAGAGATGGATGGCTTTGACGCTAGAGAAAAGGTAATAGTCATAGCCGCTACTAATAGGCCTGATGTATTGGACACGGCACTGCTGCGTCCGGGGCGTTTCGATAGGCGTGTATATATAGAATTGCCAGATAGAGTAGAGAGGGAGGCCATATTGCGTAGTCATATCAAAGACAAGCCACTCAGCGAAGAGGTGGACTTGGCCTTGGTCGCTAGTCGTACTCCAGGATTCTCTGGGGCAGATTTGCAGTCATTGATGAATGAAGCTGCCATCAGTGCCGCTAGAGTCAATAGGAAACAAATAATACCAATAGATATATTGGACTCTATAGAAAAGGTCTTGCTCGGTCCCGAGAGGAAAAGCCATTTGATGAGTGAAGAAGAGAAGAAGGTGGTGGCCTATCATGAGGCGGGACACGCCTTGGTGGCCAGCCTGCTCCCCCATGCTGATCCTGTGCACAAAGTCTCTGTCATATCTCGTGGCAGCGCCGGAGGGTATACACTCAAATTACCAGAAAGAGAAAGGAGGCTGCATAGTCGCAATCATTTGCTAGACGATATGGCTATGAGTTATGGAGGCTATGCTGCCGAACAAATAGTTTTTGGTGAGGTTACTACTGGGCCACAAAGTGATATACAAGTCGCCACTGCTATAGCGCGTGATATGGTCAGATTGTATGGAATGAGTAATACTATGGGTGCTATTGCTTATGATAATACCGCTACAGTAACAGGTGAAAAATATAACACGGCATACAGTGACGCTACTGGGTCTAGAGTAGACGAAGAGATCAAGAAATTATTAGATGAGGCCTTAAATAGAGCCATAGCAGCAGTCAAGGAGAATCGTAAATTGCTGGACGCCATAGCCACAGAGCTTATAAAAGTAGAAAATCTAGAGCGTGATCAATTTGAAAACATATTGAAAGAGTATGGCATAAAGCCCAAAGATAGGATAGTTATATAAGTTTTATAAAGTGTACGTTTCTTATAAAATACAAGAGTGGGGGCCGCGTAGCGGCCC
>JAYVII010000010.1:0-16912 GCA_043770395.1 bacterium
AGTAAATATTTTATCTTTGTAAATATACAATAAAGAGCACATGATAACTATTATTAAAATTAATAAACCAAATATCTTTTTCATTTTTACATAATAGCATGGATTTGTGATATTATGAAGGTGTTGCCCCCTTACGGCTACAAGCCTGGTGCCCCATACGCTGACAAGCTCTTGGCCAATCCTGGTTGCCTCTGGAAGAGCGGCTGTCAGTACTGACGCTCGAGCTCGCAAGAGCTAATTTGTGGCCAGCTGCGGCTGGCCACTTTTAATAATAAAAATCATTATGAACAAAAATATCAAATTAAAAATCTTTTTATTGCTGGTTATTGTTGTGTCGGTTGGTTCATATGTGTATGTACAAAATAACGTGATAGTTGTCGATAATATTATAAATAATAACTTCAAACAAACTAAATTATCAGGGAATGATTCCAATTATTACACAACGACAGACAAAAATGTAAAATATATTTTTGAGAATTTTGTTTCTAAGACAGTATCGGATAATCTACCAATAGAAAGAAAGTATTTGCAAGGTTATGTGCTATATTATGATGCGAATAAATACTTACTTGCTAGCGATGGCGCAGTTTATTCCTCGTACGGCCTGTATAACATTAACAACGGTGAAAAAATTAACAGTGATTGCTATATAAACACCGCTGAAGGATATACATTTAACGATGAGATGTATATCTCTGCTTCTCCGATACATCGTACAGACGACTATTCTAAGCAAGGTTTATGTGTATATAAGTTTGGCCGAGATAATTTTTCATATATAGATTTATCTAAAGACTTAAAAACAGGAGAGACTTTTATTAAAGATTTAAATAATCATGATTTCGCAAAGTTCCCAATCTATGATTATAAAATTAACGACGATAATAAGAAAATAGTTTTATCTGTATTTAAAGATAATAAAGTAGAAAATCCTAACACAAAACTCAGAGAAGAGGAGTATGTGTTGCCATAGTGTTTAATAATATATTCATAATAATGCTGACTGTGGAAAAGTCTAAAATTTATAGTATTATTTTTGTTATAATATGTATATATGAAAAATAAAATATTAATGACAATGGCTTTAAGTTTGATTTTATCAAATAGCACCTTTGCCTTTGCTGCCATGCCTATGAATGATCCTAAGTTTCTTAGGAGTACAAATACTAAACCTAAAATGAATGAAGACAAAATGAATAATGACAATCTAGATGGCAAAAAAATGAAGATTGACAATATTAAGCCAAAGAAAATGATGGATACTCTATGTCCTATGCCAATGCCCCCGATGATGGCGAGCGGTACCGTACCTAATTTGAGTATGGGTGATGGTGTCAGAAATGGTAAAGCTATGCATGTAAGAATATTGCAGGCTCAATTGATAAATGAGGGGTATATGACAGGAACTACTACTGGTAATTTCGGAGCTTTGACCAGAGAGGCAGTTAAGAAATATCAGAAAGAGATTGGTATTGCAAAGCCTACTGGATTCTTTGGTCCTGAAACTAAAGAAAAAATAAAAGCAAGATGCCCTATGATGGTGGATGGTCAGATGGCGAAGCCAAGATTAAATAATAATGCTAGTGGCACCAAACCAGTAAAACCAAATCCTTGTTTAAAGTTGGATGATTGTACAGATGAAGCGATGAAACCACCGATGATGCCTGAAGGAAGGATGATACCAATGCCTATGTAAGAATATAAGCAAAATACACACAGTGGCAGCTAGGCCGCTCCCTGTGTGTATTTTGCTTGCTATTATAAATGACTTGTGATATAATTCTAAAGCTAAATAGATTGAGTAACGGATAGTTATAGTTGATTATTATCAATTATATTTAATATTATAAATCATAAACTGTCACACATTTATTATCTTCATTTATCCTCTATGCATAAACAAAGTAGTGTCGCTTTGCGTCCTAAAAAGACCTTTAGTAAGTCGAGAGAACCGCTTACAACTTTACCAAATCTTGTCAAAAATCAAATAGATTCATATAAATCTCTAATAGAGAATGATATGCCTTTGATATTGAAAGAATTTAATCCTATTAATGATTACACAGACAAGAAATTTTCTTTAGAATTTGTTTCTATAGAAATAGGCATACCCAAGCATACAGAAGTGTATACCAAAGAAAATAAATTAACTTATGAAGCACCAATGCGCGCTAAAGTTAAATTAACTAATAAAATACTAGACACAGTTAAGGAGCAGGAGATATTCATGGCTGATTTCCCTATGATGACAGTGCATGGCACATTTATAGTGAACGGTGTAGAGCGTGTAGTAGTGCCACAATTAGCCAGATCTTTTGGTGTGTTTTTTGATACCGAAGATGTAAAAGGAGGTAGATATTTCGGAGCTAAAATTATACCCAATCGTGGAGTATGGATAGAACTATTGTCAGAACCAGAAGATAATATAATAGTACGCATAGATAAAAAGAGGAAATTTGGAGTGATACCATTATTGCGTGCTATGGGCTATGCTACCGATGAGTCCATATTAAAAGCTTTTAAAACAGAAAAAGCCAAGTCCGTAATTAAAACTTTAATAGAAAGAGAAACAGTCAAAACTACACAAGAGTCATACATAGAAGTATATAAGAAATTACGTGACGGAGACATGGCCACAGCCGAAAATGCCAAAGAATTCTTTGATGCTATGTTTTCTGGAGAAAGGTATGATTTATCTGCAGTAGGTCGCTTCAGGATGAACAAGAGGTTTGGCATGTCTACAGATGGCAAAGAAGCAAACAGGAGAACTTTGTCCAAAGATGATTTGGTCAATATTATAGAGCATATAGTTACTCTTAATAATGATAAGGATTCTAAAGAAGACGACATAGATCATTTGGCTGCCAGACGTGTACGCTATGTAGGAGAAATGATGGCAGCATCTGTGCGTAAAGGTATGTTACAGATGAAGCGTAATATACAGGATAAAATGTCAGTGATAGACACCAATACTACATTACCTGTAACAATAGTTAATCAAAGGCCATTACAGGCTCGTATCAAAGAATTCTTTACCACTAATCAATTATCTCAATTGATGATACAAGAGAATTTACTAGCTGAAGTAGAGCATTTGCGTACATTGTCAGCGCTCGGACCCGGTGGACTCACTCGTGAACGTGCTGGATTCGAAGTGCGTGACGTGCACACTTCTCATTATGGTAGAGTATGCCCCATACATACACCAGAAGGACCAAATATAGGGCTTATATTACGTCTATCTATGTATGCTAGAGTCAATGAATTCGGTATTATAGAGACACCATATGCTAAAGTTAAAAAAGGTAAAATTTCTACAGAAATAGTATATATGAATGCTCTAGAAGAGGAAAAATATATAATTGCTGCAGCTTCCGCCAAAAGAGACAAAAATAATAATTTAGTAGATGAAAAAGTAGAAGCTAGGAAATATTCTCAGCCAGCACTTGTTAATTCTATTGAGGTGGATTACATAGATATAGCCACCAATCAAGCCTATTCAGTCGCAACTTCTATGATACCGTTTCTAGAAAATGACGACGCTAATCGTGCGCTCATGGGTAGTAATATGCAGAGACAAGCTGTCCCTCTCATGATACCAGAAGCTCCATTGGTAGCAACCGGTGTAGAGGCAGTAGCAGCTCGCGACCTAGGTCGTATCATATATGCCGAAGACGCAGGTGAAATTACTTATGTGGATGCTAATAAAATAATAGTTAAAACAGGTAAAAAAGAAAAAGAATATCCTATGATAACTTTTGCTAGAACTAATGCCTTTAATGTATTTCATCAAAGACCAGTAGTAACAAAGGGTCAGCAGGTGATTGAGGGTGATTTGTTGGCAGACTGTTCTACTTCAGACAATGGTCAAATAGCGATAGGACACAACATGACTGTAGCTTTTATGCCTTGGAATGGTAATAACTATGAAGATGCCATCATAATCAATGAGAGATTAATAGGCAATAATAAGTTTTCATCCATACATGTAGAAGAATTTATTTGTAGCGTACGTGATACCAAACTTGGACCCGAAATAACCACTCATGATATACCAAATGTAAGTGAGGGTAAGCTTAAAAATCTGGACGAATATGGTATAGTACGTATAGGAGCAGAAGTCAGACCTGGTGATATATTGGTAGGCAAAATCACCCCCAAGGGTGAGACTGAAATGTCTCCAGAAGAGAGATTGTTGAGGTCAATATTTGGTGAAAAGGTGCGTGATGTCAAGGATTCTTCATTGCGACTTGACGGTGGTAAACGTGGACGTATAATAGGTATCAAAATCTTCTCACGTGATAAGGGGGATAGTCTAGAAAGTGGGGTAATACAGAGAATACATATAGAGGTGGCACAAATTAGAAATATACAAGTAGGAGACAAACTTGCTGGACGTCATGGTAACAAAGGTGTTATTTCTACAGTACTCCCCGAAGAGGAAATGCCATTCATGGCTGATGGTAGTACAGTGGATATTATACTTACTCCACTAGGTATACCATCTCGTATGAATTTGGGTCAAATATTAGAAATGCATTTAGGCTATGCCGCAGATAAATTAGGTTATCAGGCTATAGTACCCCCATTCCAAGGAGCAACTACAGATGAGATCAAAGAAGAATTAGTCAAGGCCGGTATGGATGCCAGCGGTACGGTGGACTTGTATGATGGACGAACAGGAGAGAAATTTGATAAGCCTGTAGCTGTGGGTATAATGTATATATTGAAATTACATCATATGGTAGAAGATAAAATACATCAAAGATCAATCGGACCCTATTCATTGATTACTCAGCAACCATTAGGAGGTAAATCTCAAAATGGAGGACAGAGATTTGGAGAAATGGAAGTATGGGCTCTGGAAGGATATGGTGCTTCAAATATATTGCGTGAAATATTAACTATTAAATCTGACGATATAGAAGGTCGTACAGAGGCTTACGATAGTATAATACGAGGTGAAGAAATAGGAATGCCAAAAACTCCTGCAGCATTCAATGTCTTGCTCAATACATTGAGAGGATTGGTATTAGATGTGGATCCTATTAATAAAAAACACAAAGATGATGAAATTACTATTGGTGAAAATGTAATAGCAGATAACAATTAATATGAAAATTATAGACACAAGTAAATTTGATGCATTGGCACTCAGACTGGCCAGTCCAGAAGCGGTGCTATCGTGGAGTTATGGTGAAGTTACCAAACCAGAAACTATTAATTATCGCACAGGTAGAAGTGAAAGATATGGTCTCTTTGATGAGCGTATATTTGGTCCAGAAAAAGATTATGAATGTTATTGTGGTAAATACAGACGTATCAGATACAAAGGTATAATATGTGAAAAATGTGGAGTAGAAGTATGTAAATCTATAGTTCGTCGTGATCGTATGGGTCACCTTAACCTGGCTGTACCAGTAGCGCATATATGGTTTTTGCGTAATGTACCATCGCGTATTTCTAGGATATTAAATACCACACTCACTGACGTAGAAAAAGTAGTTTATTTTGCTGGCTATATAATTATCAAAGTAAATCAAACAGAAAAAGACGAAATACTTAAAAATTTAGATGCTGAATTCAAATCAAAAATCAAAAATACTACAGATGAAAAAACAGCCGAGAAATTAAAAGAATTACTATTAATTGCCAAGAGAGAAATAGAAGATATAAAGCCTTGGAAAATACTAGATGAAATGACATATCACAGATTTGTGCTTCGTTATGGATCCTGTTTCGAGGCTGGTATTGGTGCTGAGGCTATATATAATATATTCCGCTCTATAGATTTGAAAGTCTTGGAATCTCAAATAGCCGAAATAGTAGAAAAAAGTAATAATACAGATAGGGAGAAACAGGAGTCCAGACTATCATTGGTACGTGCGCTTATCAATGCTAATTTGCGTCCCGAATGGATGTTTATCACTGTGATGCCGGTGACTCCTCCTGGTATACGTCCTATGGTAGCGCTTGAAGGTGGACGTCACGCCACGTCAGATGTGAATGATCTTTATAGACGTGTAATAAATAGAAATAATCGTTTGCTTAAATTAAAAGAAATAGGCGCTCCGGATGTAATACTTCGTAATGAGAAACGTATATTACAAGAAGCCGTGGACGCACTCATAGACAATAGTGCGCGACATGGTGATGCGGCTGTAGCATTAACAGGGCAGAAAAGAGTATTGAAAAGCTTATCAGATAATTTAAAAGGTAAACAAGGTTTGCTTCGTGGCAATTTACTTGGCAAACGTGTAGACTACTCAGCGCGTTCTGTTATTGTGGTGGGTCCCGATCTTTCTCTTGCTGAATGCGGACTACCTAAAAAAATGGCTTTGGAATTATTCCGCCCTTTTGTAACTTCTAAACTCTTACAAAGAGAGTTAGCCTTTAATATCAGAGGAGCTAATAAATTAATAGAAGAAGGCATACCAGAAGTGTGGGCCATATTGGAGGAGGTAATACAAGGCAAATATGTATTGCTTAATCGTGCACCGACACTACATCGTTTGGGTATACAAGCTTTTCAACCACGTCTAATAGAGGGTAATGCTATACAATTACATCCTTTGGTGTGTGAGGCCTTTAATGCTGACTTTGATGGAGACCAAATGGCCGTGCATTTACCATTAGGAGATGCCGCTCAGCGTGAAGCTAAAGAATTGATGGCAGCAAACAAGAATTTATTAAAGCCTGGATCTGGAGATGCAATTGTAAATCCTCGTATGGACATGGTATTGGGTGCCTATTGGATGACTACTATCATAGATAGTGAAAAGGGTGAAGGTAAGTATTTTTCTTCCCCTAATGAAGCTATTACTGCTTATGACTTCGGTATAGTGTCTATGCGTGCCAAAATATTAGTGCAGCCTACAGACAAGCCAAAGTATGATAAATTTGAAGGCAAATACTTTGAAACTACAGTAGGTAGACTTAAATTTAATACCGTATTCCCATCGGATTATCCTTATATCAATGAACAGGTAGATAAAAAGAAAATGACATTGCTATTGGATGGAGTGATAACTCATTACGGACTAGAAATAGCCCCAAATGTAATAGACAAACTCAAAGACTTTGGTTATAAATATGCTACAGTTTCTGGTACTACTTGGAGTATTACTTCAGTAGAAGAGCCAGCAGAAAAGGACGCTAAAATAGCTGAGGGTTGGAATAGAGTAGCTCAAATAGATCAACTCTACAATGAGGGTCTCTTTTCAGAAGAAGAGAAACATAATAAATTAATAAAATCTTGGCAAGCTATACGTTCTGACATTGAAAAGATGCTACCCAGCACGGTAAAGAAATATGGTTCAGTGGACGATTTAATTTCATCTGGAGCTCGTGGTTCTATGGGGCAATTGATACAGTTGGCAGGGATGAAAGGTATAATGCAAAATAATTCTGGAGGACTACTAGATTTTCCCATTACTAGTTCTCATATCAAAGGACTTTCTCCTATTGAATATTATATTGCGACCTATGGTGCGCGTAAAGGTAATTCTGATACAGCACTCAAAACTGCCCAAGCAGGATATCTTACTCGTCGTCTAGTGGATGTGGCACAGGATGCTATTATAAATAGCGATGATTGTGGTAGCAATGATTTCAGAGTAATGAGGAAAAGTAATGTAGTAGGTATAGATGTGCCACTATCACGTAATATACGAGGTAGAGTAATAGCTCAGGACTTGGAAATAACGGATCATAAATTCAAAGTCGGTCATTTGATATCTAGAGAGGAGGCTCTAATAATAGACGCTGCTGGAGTGACTGAAGTTAAAGTTTATACTCCGCTAACTTGTCAATCAGTGCATGGCATATGTAGGAAATGTTATGGTCAAGATATGGGGCGCAATAGATATGTAGATATGGGTGAGGCCGTAGGTATAGTGGCCGCGCAAGCGATTGGAGAGCCGGGCACACAATTAACTATGCGTACTTTCCACTCTGGAGGTGTGGCGGGTGTGGACATTACTCAGGGCCTACCTCGTGTTGACGAAATCTTTGAGAAACGTACACCCAAGTCCTGTGCCCCAGTGTCACATACTAGTGGCGAAGTCATAGGAATCAAAAATGAGAAGAATGCCAAAGTAATAGTAATACTTTCTGATGATGATGCCACAGCCAAAGGTAATAAAAAGGGTAAACAAATAGAATACGATGTGGCTCCACGTCGTAGTCCATTAGTGAAGGTCGGGGACAAAGTAGTTCGTGGACAAGTATTGACTGATGGATCCTCAGATATAGATGAAATATACAAATACGCTGGTCAATTAGCCTCCGAAGACTATATAGTTAACGAAATTAACAAAGTGTATGAATTGCAAGGCGCTTCTATTTCTCGTAAACACGTAGAAGTTATAATCAAGCAAATGTTGGGTAGAGTAAAGATCAAGAAATCAGGTAATAGTAGATTTACTCAGGGTGAGGTAGTAGAATTATCTTCTTTCCGTATAGAAAATGCTCTTATGGATGAGAACGGTACAGAGAGAGCCGAGGCTATACCTTTGCTATTGGGTATATCAGAGGTAGCTCTATCTACTGACTCATGGTTGTCTTCTGCTTCATTCCAAAATACTACCAGAGTATTAATCTCGGCTGCTATACGTGGTCAGGTGGATGAATTGAAAGGACTTAAAGAAAATGTAATTATTGGCCGCAATATCCCAGCTGGTACAGGGATAAGGGGTATATAAATATAAAGTAAAAATGCAAAAAGCCCTATTTATAGGGCTTTTTGTTATATTACTTTCGCATAAATACATTGACAGATAACGAGGAAAGTGATAGTATATAAATGTGCTGCGAAAGCAGTTTTGCAATTCTTTTGAGGATACTCAAAATGAAGATTAATAGTAAAGATGGCGTTGCGTGGCTCGGGACATTCGTGTCACTTGGTGGAATGTTATATTTGATACAACAATTGCATTACAAGCATTTGCCAATTGTGTTTGTCACTTGGCTTCTTTGGGTCGTGATTGACGCTTTGATCGTGATAGTCACTTACAAGGTTGGTTATGGGAAAAAGGATTTCAAACATCCAATACTCATGATCATGTACACGGTGACCACTTTTCTGATTCTTCTGTTGGCAATTAAGAACATAGTCGATGGCAGGAGCAAGCTGGAGTGGATCAACCTGCATACCTTCATCACAATCGTCGTCATCTTGGCGTTGGTGGTGTGGAGGAAGCTGGGTGATACAGGCGGTTTGATCGCTACTGTTGCTGCTATGGTCATTGCTGGTATACCCACGCAAGTGGGTGCATGGACAAACCCAAAGGATGTGGACATACTGTTCTGGAGCTTGAGTGGTACAGGATGTTTCCTGAGCTACATAGCGGCGCCCAAGACTTTGTTTGGGCGACTAATGCCTGGATGTGGTGCAGTTGCCAACCTTGTGACAGTGTTGTTCGCTCTGACAAGGGCATAGCCCACCATCATTTGAATTGTGGATTTGGGCGGAGGGCTTGCTCACAGCAATGTCCTCCGCCACTCTAATCAATACAGGAATATTTCATGTGGTGATAGAGTGAATATTAAATTTGACTTATGATAATATCTGGCATATAATTTGAATATGATAAATGAATTTGTAAAAAATGAATTAAATAAAGCAATATATACTAAATTGGATGATGGTACTATATATGGTGAGATTAAAAGTTGCAAAGGAGTATGGGCCAATGCTAAAGATTTAAAAGATTGTAAAGCTCAATTGGCAGAAGTATTAGAAGAGTGGCTTTTGCTAAAGGTTTATACAAGAGAAAAAGTTCCAAGTTTTAACTTTTTCAAAATGAAACTTCCTAAATATGCCTAAGCCTATTTCACTTAAAAATCTTATCAAAAGATTTAAAGATAAAGGATTTGAAGGGTCATCTGGCATAAAGAGTAAGGACTGGTAAATATATTTGACATATACCCCCACAGGGTATATACTTTAATATATGCATGGTATACACAAAAACAATAAAAAAATAGTTACTCGTATCAAAAAGATAATAGGTCAACTGAACGGTGTCGAAAAAATGATAGTCGATGACAAGTATTGTATAGACATTATCACTCAGACTAGTGCTATCAAAAGTGCTATATCTAGTATGGAGGACGAGATGTTGGAGAGTCATTTGTCGCGCTGTCTGCATGCTGATAGGAACAAAGACCGTCAAAAAGAAATGCAAGACGAGATTATTAAGATATATAAATTAAAGAGAAAGTAATTAAAAATAGATGATAAAAAATAAATGTATAAGCTGTAATATGGAAGGTGTATACAAAAAAACTGAAAATGGAGTCGATACTTTTTACTGTGAGCATCACAAAGCTGAAGGTTCAGTAAAAATAGAAAGCACAAAAAGTATTGAAATTAATAGTTATAAAATAAAGGAATTATTTCCATTGCTTTTAGTAATTTTAGGCATCGCTTTATTCTCATTTGTAAGACAATTTGGAAGTATAGACTGGATGATGTATATGATGGATTTTATGGGGATATTTTTATTAAGTTTTGGTCTTCTAAAACTTGTTGATCTAGAAGGCTTTGCACAAGGTTTCGCCTCCTATGACCTTATTGCCAAAAGATTTGTTCCTTATGGATATATGTTTCCATTTATAGAAATAGGTTTAGGTTTCATGTATTTAGCAGGGATTATGTTATTGTGGCAAAATGTATTAGTTTTAATTTTGGCAGTATTGGGGATGTACTCAGCTTACAAAGTTATAGTTGACAAAAAACAGATTCGTTGTGTATGTTTAGGTACACTTTTTCACATACCTATGACTTGGGCAACTTTTATTGAAAACTTCTTGATGGCTTTGATGATTATCTTAATGCTACTTTTTCCTATGAATATGTAATTTATGAAAAATAATACTCTTATACAAAACTTTGTAAAAATAATCCTAAGCTCTGACACTTAAAGAACTTAGGTATTATTAAACTTTAATTAACTAAAAAATAAAATATGAAAATAGATTATAAAGTTACGACAATTGTATTGGCTGCTATATTAATAATATGGCTACTTTGGACTACCATTGGCTATGGTATGATGTGGTTTGGTATGGGTAATGGGCAGAGGATGTCTGCTAATATGATGGGAACTAGCTCTAGCATGATGAGAAATAATGATAACAGTATGATGAATTGTAGTCCCCAACCCAAAAGGACACCCCCTCCAAATATGGTAAAAATGATGGACGGGAAATCTGGCAAAGCTTTGGAGAAAGAATTTATTTCAGGTATGATACCTCATCATCAAGGTGCAGTAGATATGGCCAAGGTTTTACTGAAAGACACAACAGTTAATCCAGAGCTAAAGAAATTTGCAAATGACATCATCAAAGCACAAGAAGGAGAAATAAAAATGATGAATGAGTGGCTGAAGAAGTACTAATTTTTTCTAAAAAATGTTATAATACAAAAAATTATTTCACTTTATAAAAAATTTGAAGTATATATAGTAAAGTAAATGTATGTTTAAAAAAGCAAAAAAACTAAACAAAATAATAAGCTCACTTTTTATAGTAGCATTATTTGGTTTTTTTGCTTGTACAATGCATATATTTCCCACTCATCACGATGTACCTCAAAGCAACAAAGTAGCACATCATAATGAAGAAAAGCAAAATGCAATAGAGTGCGTTGATTATCATACTATGGTTTTTAATCCAAGTAAAAATGATAAGTTTGCCCCAGATCAATTTGCTATAAATAATTCATTTCCAAGTTTTACTTTGATATTGCTAGCACAAAATCAAAATATAGATAATGATAACTCAAAAAATCCACCACCAAAAAATAAAGTCCCTATTTTCCTAAAAAACAATATTTTTCTTATATAATTTAAGTTCTATTTAGCTATTTAGCTGATACTCTTCAGTTTTTTTGAATTATAAAAACTAAACTTAAAAATAACAAACAAAAATATGAAAACAAATCAAATAATAATTATATTAGCAATCTTGGTGATAACAGTTGGAGGACTATTCTTTATCTTGTCGGGTAAAACAAATACTATGTCACCTGCAAATAATACTAGTGTGCCGTTGCAAGAAGATGGCCACGCTCATGAACATTAAAATTTATGAAAGAAAATAAATTAATAATAATTACTTTATTTCTTGCAGTACTAGTTTTAGGGGGAGCTTATTATTATAAAAGTAAGAATGCTCCCAGAGTAGACAATGTAGCACAAGAAGTAAAAAGTACTATAGATACGTATATAGTAAAAGCAGAGGCAAATGAAATTGAAGAATTGAATAGTAAGTCATATAGAAGCAAAGTAAATGATACCAACTTTATAGAATTTGTAGCTGGAAAAGAAGGTCTTGTACAAACAGTAAATGTAAACATTGGTGATAAAGTATATGCTGGGCAAGCATTGGTAACCGTGTATCATCCACAATCGCAAGAAACTGCAGCAAGTCTGGCAATAGAAGCAAAGAAAGCAGAAATAGACGCACAAATAATAAAAGATGGGAGCACGAATTTAAAAAACTTTAATGAAAAGTACAATGATAAATTAAAGACTACAATTCAAACATCGCAAAACTCTATCAATAATTCTGTTGATAATTTTGTATCTAACTCTTTAAATTCTTCAACCAATACGAGTTCATATATATTTAATATTAACAAAACACTGGAGCAAGATATACGAGAGATACAAGAAAAAATTAGTATCAATAAAAGTTCAGCATCAAAAATTGATAGCAATATGCAGCCAAAAGGTGGTATATCTGCTTATGATAGTGTTTACTTTTATCAATACTCTAGGATCTTAGGAAATACAAAATATGATGGGAATGCAATAGAGGCATATCAAAATGCTAGTCAATTTTATAGTGCCACATTGAAATTATTAAATACTTCTGTTTCTAGCGAAAATGGATTGTCTCAAACAGAATTAAATGCCCTCCGAGATAAAATTGTAAATCGGATTAGTAATATGGCTTCAAATTACAAAGATATTAATTCTGTGATCTTGGACAGTGTTAGGGCTAAATATGAGACTGAAATTGTCAAAGCTAATGCTAATCTTGATCTACAAAAAACTCTACTTTCAGCAGAAAAAGAAATTGAGCAAAATAATTTAGAAGTTAAAAAGCTAGAAGCTCAGGCCAATCTTTATTCTGAAATCTATAAAACAGGATTAGGGAATATTCTCTACACTAACTATACTGCTCCATTTGACGGAATAGTTTCAGACTTACCAAAAGTAAAAGGTAATTTAGTTTCGGTTGGAGATATTGTAGTATCTGTTTCTGGAGAAAATGGGAAAAGGACAGCAATTATACAGGTTGATAAAGATACTGAGATAAAACAAGGTGAAGGCCTCTTTGTTTATGATCCCATAAAACTATTTCAAAAATGGGAAGGAAAAGTAAAAGGTGTTGGAGTAGCGGTAAATAGTAAAGGTCTTAAACTTGTACAATTAGAAATTCCAAAAGAGGCGAAGATTGTGTCTAATCAAAGTATTCGCGTCAGATTAAGAGAATATAATCATTTATCTATACCACTTTCTGCTGTCGATAGTCATGATAATAAAACATCTGTATGGAAAATAATAGACGGAAAAATGAATAAAGTATCTGTAGTTCTTGGTGAAATAGTAAATAATAAAATTTATGTTGAAGAAGGATTACTTGAAGGTGATGTTATTGCGACTCTAAATAAAGAGACTTATTTAGAGGGACAAAGTGTCGCTGTTGAAGTTGTGAATGCCGCTGCAACAACCAAAAGTGAAGATGGTCATGCACACGAACATTAAAATAATAAAATCTATGCAAAAAGAAAATATATTCTCTAAAATAATTAGATTTAGTATAACCAGCCCTAAATTAATAATTATAACTACTATAGCAATGATTGTGGCTTCTATTTATAGTTTACAAACTCTTAAGTTTGATATCTTGCCTGAAATAAATAAGCCGATTATAACAGTGTTTGCACCAGCTGATGGACTAGCCTCAGAGGAGGTGGAGACCTTAGTCCTTATACCACTTGAAAACGCAATTTTAGGGGCGCCAGGAGTAGAAAAAGTTCGTGGTGCGGCTACATTTGGACAAGCAATACTTACTATAGAATTCACTTGGGGATCTGATATTTATAAAAATAGACAGATTATAGAAGAATACATCAGTAAAGCAAATATCCCAAAAGACGTAATACCAACTCTTGCCCCGCCCTCATCTATCATGGGCGAATTTATGTGGATCGGTGTTAAAAATAATGAGAATGGAAAACTGTCTGGTCAAGAACTTCGTTCACTCGCAGATTGGGTTATACGACCACAACTTTTACAAGTAAAAGGGGTTTCTGATGTGCTCGTGCAAGGAGGAGATGTCAAAGAACTTAGATTAGAATTAGATCAAGAAAAACTAAATAATTATAACTTATCTTTTCCTGAGGTTGTAAAAAAGTTAGATGGAGTATTTAATAATGCTTCTGGTGGAATACTTATAAATAAAGGGAAAGAATATCCAATCAGACTATTCTCACCTTTTACAGATGCTATCAATCAAGCAGAAAATATTATTGTAGGAAAAGATGAAAATAAAAATATAATACTAGGCGAAGTAGCAAAAATATCTTATCAAGACAGCCCTGTTCGTGGGTCAGCGAGTGTCGATGGTGAAGATGGTGTGATATTGCGAGTAGTAAAACAAGCGGATGTAGAGACGCTTTCTCTTTCAAAAGAAATAGATGGGAAAATAAAACAAATACAAAATTCTCTACCAGAAGATGCGATCCTACTTACTGATTTATTTAGACAAGAAACATTTATTTCAAATGGATTAAATAATGTACAGTCTGCACTTCTTGAAAGTGCAATCATGGTTGTAATTATTACCTTTTTGTTCTTGCTTAATTGGAGGGCTACAGGTATTACACTTGTTGCTATCCCCCTCAGTATTTTAATTACCCTTATTGTTTTTAAAATGATGGGTTTATCTATAAATGTAATGACACTCGGAGGTCTAGCAGTTGCTGTTGGTGAGCTGGTGGATGATGCTATTATTGGGGTTGAAAATACGCTACGGCGACTGGGTGATAAAAAATGGAAAGAATTACCGCTTACAGATATTATTGTAAAAGCAATCGGAGAAGTTCGTGGATCAATTATTTATGCAACAATTTTAGTTGCGATAGTATTTCTACCACTATTACTTATACCAGGTATTGAAGGTAAATTACTCGCCCCACTTGGGATTGCCTATATTGTTTCTCTTTTGGCTTCACTTGTTGTGGCAGTGACTGTATCACCACTTTTAATGCGATATGGCTTTAAGAAAAATTCAGATGAAAATCATAATCATGAATCTAAAGTAGCAAAAAAAGTAAGAGAATTTTTAGAAAAGTTTGTAGTAAAAAGTATACAATTTCCTAAAGTTATTCTAGGTATTACTATACTTTCAGTCGTTTTAACGATTGGGTTATACGTCTTTGCAGGCAAGGAAGGAATCCCGCAGTTTAATGAAGGATCCTTTACTATAAGTATGCAAACCCCTTATGGATCTGACTTAAATTTAACTAAAAATTTATCTAGAAAAGTTTCAGATGAAATTAAAAAGATAGAAGGAATTTCTAGAGTAAGCAGTATTACTGGACGTGCTGGTGGCGACCCACATGATAGTGGATCCAATCAAAGTGAGATTGGTGTTGTGTATTTCTCCAATGATAAAAAAAGCACGAATGAAAGAATTGGAGAATTGCAAAATATTTTGTCAGCTTACAAAAATGATGCTTTGTTTAGTATTGGGCAACCAATCACTCACAGAGTAGAAGAAATTATTTCCGGAGTGCGTGCTCCTATTGTTATCAAAGTATTTGGGAATGACTTAGCAGCTATGGACAGACTTGGCGAAGAAATCAAAACTTCTCTTGAAAATAAACCTGGTGTGCTTAACCCTACAATTAAAAAAGCAGTAGAAGTTCCTGAAGTCAGAATTTACCTTAATTCAAATAAACTTATTGATAGAAATGTTTATGCGGGTGAATATATAACAGAATTTGATGATTCGTTAATTGGTGTACAGGTTGGCGAAGAAAGAAAAAATAATGAGAGAATTCCAATTGTAGCTAGACTAAATACTAGTGCCAATAATAATCCTGAGTCACTTCAAGATATTTCGGTTGATGGATTGGAAATAGATAGTCTCGGAATAATAAAAGTAGAAAATGGTAAAAATAGAATTAATCATGAAGGAGGTAAAAGATTTATTACTATATCTGCAAATTATAACGGCGACGATATAGTAGGTGCAGTTCGAAGTGTAATAAATGAATTTGCAAATAAAAAGTTAGAAACTGGACTTTCAATTTCTTATGAAGGAAATTATAAAAGTCAAAAAGATAGTAGTATAACTCTGGGTATTTCATTTATTGTAGTCTTAATTATTATGTTTGGAATTTTGCAATATGCATTTCAAAGTAGTAAGTTAGCATTAATTGCACTCACCAATATTCCTACAGCATTTTTAGGAAGTATGATTGCAATTCTTTTAACTGGATACTCAGTAAATTTGGCTCACATTGTTGGATTTATTTCACTCTCTGGTATTGTGGCTCGAAATGGAATCATGCTTATCTCTAAAATTAAAGAAAAAGAAGATGAAGATCTAGGGGAAGTTAATGATAGGAGTCTCTTGCATGCGGTATCTGAGAGAATAACACCAGTACTTATCACTTCACTTGTGACAGGTTTGGCATTGGTGCCACTTCTTATTTCAAGTGATGCTCCAGGAAAAGAAATGTTGTTCCCACTTGCGGTAGTACTTACTGGCGGACTTATAACTTCTACAATTGCTTCATTCTTTATAACCCCAGCGTTGTATAAGTTATTTATTAGAAAATAATTAATTAATATATAACACAAAAGGTGGACGCCTACGGCGTCCA
>JAYVII010000011.1:0-15967 GCA_043770395.1 bacterium
CAGAATTTAAAAACCAGTTTAGTAAAAAAGCCTCCGAGTTCAAAGATACTGATTTTGATTCTGTATTTAGAAATGTCGAAGACGAGGACATAAAAAATGTTTTTACTGAGTTGTTTTCTACTTTATCTTAGCACCTTGCCTTCTCCATTCGAACGATGTAGTATGAATTGATAAAGAAAAATTTAAAAAAATAGAAAATATTTTAGAATAAATTATAAGGTAATGAAAAGTTATCTTTCGTGGATTCTGCGCTACTTCATTTGCATAAATTTAAAGCTTACAAACATGCAGCCAAGTGCGGTGGGGAGAACTCCATCGCCACTCAGAGCGTACCAGAAGGCGAATTTGAGGTCGCCCTTGCGGCGTTCTGCGAGGTTCTGAAACTTCGCCTCCACTGATTTGCTCGTGTCGATCTCCATCATGCTTGTGGTGAAACCGACGTAGAACAACTCAGCGGTGATGTATGTGCCGAGCAGAACGGTTATGTACACTTGACCTGGGTGGTCCCATTGGGACCTCACGAAGAAGTAGGATGCTGCCATTGAGATGGCAGCAAATACGACGCTGCCGACGACCACCAGCACGTTGTCCTTCCTCACTACGAAGTGGAGAAGCAGGTGCAGGATTGCAACCACAACAAGTATCAAAAAACTGAGAATGTACATGAGGAACTCCAATGAGGGTTACGATTTCGTCGACCGAATGTCGATATAGTTTAGAACCACCTCAGACTTATAGATAATAACATACTATAGACATACTGTCAACTTCCAAAAAGGCCTTATATATGCTATTATATTTAGGCTCTTCTAATCCGTGCATGTAGCGACAACTATATATGCGAGATATTGTAGAGCAAGCTTGTAAAATAAAGTCTCTATATTTTTAATTAAAAGAAAAATCTTCTAAGAAAATCTTTGAAATTAAAGTAAGAAAGTCTTGTATAATAAGCTTTTTATAAAGTTTTGAAAAGAAAAAATTAATGGCAAAAACATCAGTAATCGCGAGAGCGAATAAGACGCCTAAATTTAGCACTAGACAAAGTAGTCGTTGCTTTAAATGCGGGCGCAAACATGGTTATATGCGCGACTTTGATTTGTGTCGTACATGTTTCCGTGAATTAGCAAATGTGGGATGTATCCCCGGAGTTCGTAAATCATCTTGGTAATATATGGATCAAATAGCCAACCTATTGATAGGTCTTAAAAATGCTGGCTTTGTAAACAAGGCTACCGCGATAGTTCCTCATTCAAAGGTCAAAGAAGCAATTGCTTCGGTACTAAAGGAAGAGGGATATATCAAGACTTATCATGTTAATAGTAACGGTGTGAAGAAGACTTTAGAATTAGTTTTGGCCTATGAAGGCAAAACTCCTAGAGTGTCAGAAGTAAAGAGATTGAGTAAATTAGGATTGCGTAAGTATTATAAGGTCGAAGATATTAAAAAAGTAAGAAATGGACAGGGACTATTAGTGCTCTCTACTCCTAAAGGCATATTGACTGGCGGGCTTGCTCGCAAAGAAAATGTAGGAGGTGAAGCATTATTTGAAATCTGGTAAATATATGAGTAGAGTCGGCAAACAAATAATAAATATCCCAGCGGGCGTCGAAGTATCCTTTAATGATAATAAAGTTGTTGTAAAGGGTGCCAAGGGTACGCTTGAGAGAGTGCTACGTGACGAGATCATGTTCAAAGTAGAGGGTAGTGTAATAATTTCAGAACCCAGGCGTAATGATAAACTCTCTAGGAGTTTATGGGGCACATATATGAGCCTTATAAAGTCTATGGTGAAAGGAGTGTCGGAAGGCTTTGAACGTAAATTAACAGTAGAAGGTGTAGGCTTTAAATGGGAAGTCAAAGGAGATAAAGTACATTTTGCCTTGGGATTTTCGCACCCTGTTACCAAAGACATACCAAATGGTATCGCTGTTAAATGTGAAAAAAGTGAGATGACAGTTACAGGTACAGACAAAGAGGCCGTAAGTCGCTTTGCCATGGAAGTCAAAAGACTAAAGAAGCCAGAGCCATATAAAGGTAAAGGTATACGCTATACAGGCGAGACTATTAGACGTAAAGAGGTTAAGAAGTCATAATAATTAAAAATATGAACAATAAATATAAACAGGAGAAGCGCATACGCGCCCACAAGAAAATCAGATCTCAAATATCTGGTACAGAGGCTAGGCCAAGGCTTGCTGTGTTTCGCTCTAACAAATATATATATGCTCAGATTATTAATGATGACAAAGCTCATACATTAGTAGCTTCTAGCGATATAGGGCTCAAAGACAAAATGAATAAAGTTGAAAGAGCGAAATTAGTAGGTAAAAAATTAGGGGAATTAGCCATCAAATCAGGCGTCAGCACTATCGTTTATGATAGAGGCGGGTTCTCTTATGCTGGTAGAGTCAAAGCTTTGGCTGAGGCGGCACGTGAGGCTGGGCTTAAATTTTAATTAAATAATTATGGAAAAAGAAGTTAAAACAACTGAAGAATCAGTAACGGCCAAAGTCGTAACTGCAAGTAGCGGAGATAAAGGTAAAAGAGAGTGGAAAGGTAAGAGACCCGTTGGTAAACCAGGAGATAAAAATGCTCGTGGTGGAAGACCTAGCCGCGGACCACGTGCTCCTCGTGAGAAACCTGAATTCGATGTGAAGACTGTGTCTGTGCGTCGTGTGACTCGTGTGGTGTCTGGAGGTAGAAGGTTCTCGCTATCTGTAGCGGTAATTATCGGAGACAGAAATGGTCGCGTGGGATTGGGCACTGCTAAAGCTATGGATACACAAGTGGCTATAGAAAAAGCAGGCAAGGATGCCAGGAAGCATATGATAACTATCAAGCTTGATAAAAATAAAAAAATTACCATGCCTACTGAGGCTAAATACAATGCTTCTGAAATCAAAATAATGCCAAATGATGGTAAAGGATTAATTGCTGGGTCATCTGCTCGTACGGTGTTGACACTTGCTGGTATACAAAATGTAACAGCGAAATATAGCTCAGGATCCAAGAATAAGCTAAATAATGCTAGAGTAGTAATGAAGGCTTTAGAGAAATTAGCAGTTAAATAGATCAAATATATGCAAATACACGAAATAAAAAGAGATCATAATAACAAAGCTGCCAGACAAGTTGGCCGTGGAGGCAAAAGAGGCAAGACCTCGGGCCGTGGAGGTAAAGGTCAGACAGCTCGTGCTGGTAATAAAAGGCGTCCAGCCTTGCGTGATATGATCAAGAAAATACCAAAACTAAGAGGTCGCGGTATACACGCCTTTAAGCCAATAGAAAGATCTGTACAGAAGTCAGCTGTGGTCAATCTAAGTGACCTTAATATATTAGAGAATGGTGTAGTCGTCAACCCTGCCACATTGGTAGCCAATGGATTGGCTCGTATGAGACTAGGTAAATACCCCAAGATAAAAATACTAGGACATGGTGAAATAACTAAGAAACTTGTGATAGAGTCTTGTGATATATCAGCTACAGCTAAAGAAAAAATTGAGAAAGCTGGTGGAAGTGTGAAATAAGAATATAACAGAATACACAAGATGCGCGACCATAGGTCGCGCATCTTGTGTATTTATTGTCATTACAAATGTGTTGACAGGAATTTCTTACTCGAGTATTATATGAATATGAATACCACTATACAGATTAGAACAAACTTAAACTTGAAAAATAAAGTACAGAAAGTACTTAAGAAAAGAAATATTTCTCTATCTTTGGCTATGAATTCTTTTCTAAGTGAAATTGTACACAGCCAGTCATTCCCCGTGACAGTCAATCCTATAAAGGATATCCCAGCCCATGCGAAGAGATCTTGGAGAGAAGAAATGGAAAAGGAGGTAAAGACTTCTAAAAGATATAAAGGTGTAGACGACATGTGGGCAGATATAGACAATCAATAAGGCGAAAATGACGGCGCCATGGAGTGTCATTTGCAAAATGACTTACTCCTAATTTATTACTACAAAGATGAAGAGCTAGTGTTATATACTGTAAACATCGGTAGCCACAGTGAGCTGTCTTAGTGTCTCTGTGTATTACCATAAATATGATATAATTGAAATATGAAAATAAAAGCTTTAATTTTAGTTAGTTTTTTAGTCTTAATATCCACACATTATATTTACGCAACAAGTGGTGCTTGCTCTTCACATAGTGGGGTTAATTGTAATGCCGGAGCATCTTACAGTGGAAATGTTCAATGTAATGATGGTTGGATTAATAGTTCTGTTTATTATACAGATGCAGAAGAATGTAAAATATCAACCGACTACTGTCCTAAAGTTTTATATTTTCCTTCTTCTTGCAATTTCGAGTCAGACTATGTAAATCTTAAAATAAGAATAGATGCTATGAGGGGAACGACTGGTGCTATTAATGCAAGAAGAGGCCTGTTGGGTAGCTCTCTAGATACTTCTGCAACAATAGGCCAAGACGAATTAGATAATTGTAGGAAAAGTATAGAACTTCATAATGCCATGGTTTCTTCAAGAAATAAATGCTTAGAAGATGATAGGGTTCTTAGAGAGATAAAGGACACAGAAAGGAATAAATATTTGCAGGAAGAATTAACTATATTAAAAAATAAGCAAAATTTTCAAATTGATCTAGCGTTTCAAAAGTATTTCAAACAGGCTATGGATACTTTGCCTGAATATAAAGAGATAGCTGACCCTATTGTAATGAAAGAGCTTTCTCTTAAACCAGAAAATAGTAATAAAACTTTTCCACAGTTAATAATCGAAACCTATGGAATTAAATTACCTACTAAGACTTTAAAAATACTAAGTACAAGCACGATGCCTAGTTCAATAAATTTTTCTTTTCAAAGAAATCTTAAAATTGGTATGTCTGGAGATGACGTAAAACAACTACAAGTTTTTTTACAAAAACTTAAATATCTACCATTAAGTCATGTTCCTTCAATATATTTTGGTCCTATAACAAACAAAGCGTTGATTAAATTTCAGAAAGATAATAAAATTTACCCAGCAAGTGGTTATTTTTCTACTTCTTCTCAGTCTAAACTTATTGAGCTTATAAAATAAGTTTAAGATTTATAAAAGTAAAGTCCGGTAATTCTAGCAAATTCCTCTCCTCGAGGAGAGGAATTTCCGGGAATTCCTGTACTCAAAAATTGATATTCAAAATTTAAATAATATGCTATAATATATCAATTATGAAAACAATGCTTAAAATACTGCGTGACAAGACTTTGCGTAATCGTATACTGTTCGTTTTATTTATACTTACTGTGGTGCGAGCCATTAGTGTAATACCTATTAGTGGTGTGGATATGGAGCAGTTCTCAAAGCTTTTTACTGATAATAGCCAATTATTGGGAGTATTAAATTTGTTTTCTGGAGGAGGGTTAGCATCACTTTCTATAATAATGCTCGGAGTGGGTCCGTATATTACGGCCAGCATTATCATGCAATTAGTGGGAGTGCTTTATCCTAAATTAAAGCAATTACAACAAGAGGAGGGTACTAAAGGTAGACAACAATTTGCTCAGTATACTAGATATTTGACTTTACCATTTGCTGCTTTGCAAGGTTATGCACTATTGATACTACTTATAAAGAAAAATGTAATGCCTGCCATGACTAATACTGATATGGCTTTAAATATTATAACGATACTTGCCGGTACATTCTTGGTATTGTGGCTGGGTGAGCTTATAAATGAAAAAGGTATAGGTAACGGAGTATCATTAATAATATTTGGTGGTATAGTGGCAGGACTACCTACTGTATTTAAAACTTCTATGCTATCCTTTGACTCGATACAGTTGCCTTTATATTTAGCTTTAGCTTTAATTACAATCTTGGTAATATCTGGAATAGTATATGTCACAGAGGCTGAAAGACCTTTAGAAATAACTCAAGCTAAACAGTCCAGAGGATATAGCAATATGACAGTACACAATACCTCATATTTACCATTGCGATTAAATGTAGCTGGAGTAGTGCCTATAATATTTGCTATATCATTCCTCACTCTGCCACAAATGATGGCTCAAGTATTTGCACTATCGTCCAATCCAGCATTGCAATCTATAGCACAAAAGATGGCTGTATTCTTGCAGAATCAGTGGCTATATGGAGTTATATATTTTGCTTTGGTATTTGTATTTACTTACTTTTACACATTTATTACTTTTGATCCGGTGCGTACTTCAGAACAATTACAAAAAGCTGGTCAATTTATATCAGGACAGCGCCCAGGTGAGTCCACCAGTACATATTTGTATCATGTGTTATCCAGAATAACGATGGTAGGAGCATTATTTTTAGGAGGTATAGCGGTGTTGCCGGTAATATTACAAGGTATAACAGGCTTCACGGCGGTACAAATTGGAGGTACTTCTATATTGATTGCTGTGTCAGTGGCTTTGGACCTTATGAAAAAAGTTGATGCTCATTTAGCAATGTCGGAGTATTAATTATGCCAAAGAAATTCTTTATAATAATAGGTAAATCAGGTAGTGGTAAAGGCACACAAGCACCGATGCTAAAGCAATACTTGTTGGGTGATGGACATCAAAGCGTCAAACATATTACTACTGGTGGAGCTATAAGGGAATTCCTTAAAAATAATAATAGTTATACTGCTGACATTATGCGTGACGTGGTTGATGGTGGTGGTATACTTAATGATTTCTTGGCAATTTGGAATTGGGCTAATGTTTTTATTAATAATATAAATGAACAGGATAGCATAATACTAGATGGTGCACCTAGGAAATTAAGCGAAGCTAAAATAATAGATGACGCCATCAAGACATATGGCTATGATGATACCTCTGTCATATACATAAATGTAAGCGACAAGTGGGCTATAGAAAAGCTAGGCACAAGAGGTCGTAGTGATGATAATAACATAGAAAATGTCAAGAAAAAAATGGAATGGTTTGCCTCTGACGTATTACCCGTAATAGATTGGTATAAAAATATAAATACTAAGGTAAAATTTTATCATATAAATGGTGAACAATCCCCAGAAAATGTGCATGCAGATATTGTCGAGTCTTTAAAGATATATGAGTAATAAAATAAAATTAAAAACCCAAAAAGATATAGAGAATTTACGTATAAGTGCTAAAGTCTTGGCGCAAACTTTAAATTTATTAGTAGAAAGTACCAGACCTGGCATAAGTACAGATGAATTAGATACTATTGCGCATAACTTTATTATCTCAAATAAGGGATGTCAGCCAGCTTTTCTAAATTATCAGCCTTATGGGGCCGATTATCCATACCCAGCAACGATGTGTATGAGTGTAAATGAAGTGGTGGTACATGGTATACCTGACGATTATGAATTGATAGCTGGCGATATAGTCAGTTATGATGGAGGTGTGATATATCAAGGTATGATAAGCGATGCTGCTGTGAGTGTAATAGTTACGGAAGGTGGATGTATAACCATTAGAGATATATGGGAAAAGGCAGAAGTAGATGGTATCGATAAATTAGATAATAAAGAGAAATTGCTTTATCACACTTATAAATCCATGCATGCTGGTATAAATGCTATGCAAATAGGGTCACATGTAAATGATATATCAAAGGCAATAGCCAAGACCATACCTAGTGATTATGGTGTAGTGAAGACATTCTCTGGGCATGGAGTAGGATATCATGTACATGAAGAGCCTTATGTACCTAATTATGATGATGGTGTGCGTGGACCACGTATACAGGAGGGTATGGTGCTGGCTATAGAGCCGATGCTCACACTTGGTACAGACGAGGTGGATATAATGGATGATAGCTATACTGCCATGACATCAGACGGATCATTAGCTGCTCATTTTGAGCATACAGTAGTGGCTACAAATAATGGCCCAGAAATATTGACGACTCTTTAGTATTTCCTACCTCTACCATAATAAATAGTGAGAGCCAAAGTGACTAATATCAATATAATACTCAGTATAGAGCTGGCCCCGTATATGCTATTGCCATAATTAATATACAATTCGCCACATAGTATGAGTAAAGCAATAGCTAGAAATACTAGAGGGTTGGGGGTAAAAAGTATAAGTAATCCCAGTATCACAAATAATCCATACCATAATGTATAAGCAATATCAGATGGGACATAATTATTAACACAAGAAAATATACTATTGCCTAGTATTTTATTAAGAGCTCCGTTGTCAGCCTTCAGGGCGGTAGTGTATTGATACAATTTAAAAGCATTGGGCAATATAAAGTATATTGCTACCGATAATCTGAGTAAATGTTGCCAGCTGTTGCTCCACATATTATAGTCCCAAATTTATATTTATTGATGGTACTGCTGGCGCTACGCAGGCTGTATGATTGGCATTGGGTATTGTGCCATTAGGACAAGCAGAACATGAGGCGGTAGATCCATATATTGGGTCTACGCAGTAGGCAGCAAAAGCACTTTCTATACCCAGGTATTTAGAATAGCGCTTGCTGTCTTCATTTTTAGCAGTTGCACATGTTTGATTAGACCAGCAGCTACACCCAACCACAGTATCTGTTGTATATGTCCTATAGTTGTTACCGGTGCAATTAGCTTGGCATCTGATTCCAGCAGAATCAGATACTCTATCGAAGCCGGTATTACAACTAACCAAAACACAAGAGTCTCTAACCCATGTCCAGCTTTCTCCACCTTGACAGTGACGCACCAGCCTTCCTACTCCGTTTGCAAAGCTGCAGCTAGTAGTAGTAGGGGGATTATCATAAGTTTCTGGAGGGCTTGTGGTTGGATTACATTCACATGTGGAGTGTGAAGGGTATGAGTCACAAGACGCAGGCATTACTGACCCCCCTCGAGCACCAATTGGTGAGTGTTCTACATATGCCATTTCAGCTTTATTTATTGGGTTTTTATCAGCCATGACTTTATAGGTAGTCACCATAGCAACCACTATTAAAACAGGGACAAGAACATTTAATAATTTTTTAGATATTTTATGTGTCATTTTCATATATACATTATCTCATAATATATATATATTTTATAAAGTTTATACACACCCTACTATTTTTACCTTATTTTTAAGGCTTCGTAAATTAAAGCCTTGTTGGCTTCTAATGATTTACCCATTTGCTCATAGCCTTCGCTGTATATACTAGGATCATTACCAGGATATGAAGCGCCCCACAGCTCTGGAGTAAATGTTTTGTAATTTATCAAAGCGTTATCAATATCAATTTTAGCTTCTTTATATCTTTTTAAATTATACAGTGATATGGCGCGAGTATTGAGTATCCATATATTGTTAGGGTAATAATCTTTTATTTTATCTATAATTTGTAGAGTGTTAGTATAATCTCCTATTTTGAAGTATAGCCAAGCCAAATCATTATGTCCAGCCCAAGTACTAGTTTTACTAGTATAATATTTAAATACTTCTATTGCCTCATGATTGTTAGCGGTGAAGCCTAATATGAGTCCTTTAATGTAGTAAGCATTTAAGTTGTCTGGGTAATTGCCTATTTCTTCATCTATATGCTTCATTGCTTTAGGGAAGTCCCCAGAGACAAAGGCTATTCTGGCCAGTTGATGATTGGCCCATTGTGGCGGTCTACCATCAGTAATTTGTTGTCCGCCAGGCAATGTGATGACTGGTAAGTGCCAGTGCATCATAGTGTATGAGGCTTTTGCTATTTTTATATTGTAGCAGCATCCGCCAAACGCCTCATCGCCCACATACTTTAGTATAGGATTTTTATTAAATCCTAATAAAATTATTCCAAAAATAAATATAAAAATATATAAAACAACTATTTTATACCTTTTTGTAAATTTCATTTTTGTATTATATCATGATATTATATAAAAATGTTGTCATCTTTATCAGAAATAAAAAAACCCGAAATAAAAAAGTACATAGATTTATTTCTAAAAGAAATATTGAATAATGTGGACAAAGAAAATGGATATATTAAAATACACATAAATCCATTTTATAAAATAAAAGATAATGGTTTGGACTATCCCAGACAATCATTTATTTACTTTACTCTTTCGCGGGTACTGAGTTTTTTGAAAGAAAACAATTTCACAGAATTGATAAAAACACATAACTTGGATGAGATAATAAATAAGATCTCTATTAATATTAAATCTAATTACATTAAAGAAACTAATGAAATAAATAAAGAAGACGATGAAACAAATCAAATAAATAAAAAGTTTATAGAGCTCTATTCTTTGAGAGCTTGCCTTTTCAACCGTATAAATGATGATTATCAGCTATGGGCTGATAATTTTAAAAAAGAAAATATTAACTTGATCTATACTCATCCTATATTACTTAATTTATATTTAAATACTTTAAAAGATATAGACATTATAAATAACCGAGAAAATAGAGCAGATGGTAAAGTAGAAAATGCAAAAGCAAAAATAGAGCATACTGAAAATGAAGCTGTAAAAATATTAGTAGATTTGACAAATTATCATTTGCCTAGCGCAGTAGAAGCTTATTATTATTCTATAAAAGTACGAAAAGATATAAACAAAGAAGCATATAATTATACTGATATGTATTATTTTAATGGTATTAAATATTTTAATAATGATTATTATAAAGCCGCAGATGAGTTTATTAAAGAGCAATTATTAATTGATGATAAAAATATGGATATGTTAAATACTTCAACAATAGCAAAGCTTTTTGAAGGTTTATGTAACAAAAGTTATTATGATTATAATAGTAATATATACAATAATGATACACAGATTAAAGTAGACAATAATATACAAAAATATTTTGATATAGTAAGCTCTAGAAAAATTAAATTAGACACAAAGTTAATAAAAGATTTTAAATATACAGAGTATAGTATATCTGAAATAAAAAATACAAGCTATGTATGCTTAGACATTTATGCACATCTATTGTTAGGACTGATGCCGTTATTTAATATTAAGCAATTAGACAAGCAGTTAAATAAGCAAGTAGGGCGTCAAGTAAATCAGCAAGTAGATAAGCAATTAGATAAATAATTAAACCAATGATAGTAGAAGATATATATTTAAATATAAAAGATATACTGGACATTAAGTTCAAGTTCTTTTTGTCTACAAAAAATATAGTCAGACAATTTTTGAATATATCTTTTGATATATTAGGAGAAGGCAAACTTAATCCACAAATTAAATTAGTAATAGATGACTTGGAGTCTAAAAATATGTTATCAAAGAATTCAGTAAGTTATACAGAATATAGATTTAATAGTAAAGATATATTTTATAATTTTCACTTGAGGAGTTATGGAGGAGATACTTTTTCTAGAGGATTTTCTTTTGATATTAATGAGGCAGTGGCCAAAGCTCTCGGTGAATTCTTGGAAAGAGATCAAACTAGATTTATGAATATAGAAACTAACATTGTTCATGCCACTCTAGATGATATAATCGCCCTTAGTAAAAGTAAAAGTAAAAGCGAGAGTGAGGATGAGAATGAGAGTGAAAATGTAAACTATTTAGACATAAATCAATTCAATAAGCCAATCAAAGCACAAATGGAAAAGTTTAAGGATAGATTTTATTGGGACAAGGATACTATGTTTGAATGGGTGTTGGCTACGGACTTTATTAATGATAAACAAATATATGTGCCAGCTCAGACTGCGTGCTGGAGCCATATATCAAAGTATAAAGAGCCTTATATATTTAATACTACATCAAATGGCTGTGGAGCTGGATATAGCAAAGAAGAAGCTTTTAAGTCGGCGGTCTTTGAACTTGTGCACAGAGACGCATTTTTTGAATATTGGTATAACAATCTCTCGCCAGATATAATAGATCAAAGCACTATAAATAGCCCTAAAATAAACAACTTTTTAGAATTATTAAAAAATGAAGGCTTTGAAATAAAAATTACAGATATGACAGAAAAAGCAAAATTGCCGACAGCTTGTGTGTTTTTGAAAAAAGAAACTACAGGATATTATGTGGGAGGATCCACTTCTGACACTATGGAGGGTGCAATATATAGAGCCATTGAGGAGTCTTTCTCTATATATATGTGGCAATATGAAAGAGTGAGGTCAGGCCAATACAAAATTGATGAATTCGTATATGAAAAATATAAAAATGATTTTATAGACGAAAGACTATTACCGTCCGAAAGAATTCTATTTTGGGCTAGTAAATTTTTTGGAGAAGATGTGATGAGTCATAATAAATTTATGTTTGAGGGCAAAATTATAAAGTATAACAATGTGTCGACAGGCACAGACTTTGACCTTGGCGGTTTTATCAAAAAGTCTTACAAGACTTGCATAATAGTAAATGCTGATAAAGTAATAGATTATAATTACTTTTATACAAAAGTCTTGATATTGCCGATGTATCAGCTGGCCCTAGACGAGACCCTCTCCCTGCCAATAAAAGATAATATATATCCAAAAAATACTTATCCACATCCATTCCCATAAATAATTTCACAGTATATTATAACTATATGTTATAATTAATTCATGTTAAAAAGATATACCATTAAAATAATTTCGTTATTTGCCTTGTTAATTTTAGCACCTGTGGCCTTACTCGTATTAATAGGTAAGAGTTCAAAAGTAGATGTTGTAGCCAATGATTATAAAGCTTATGCGGATACTCCTAGCGGAAGTGACCCTATTATCGGTGGATGCGAAGGCGGATCTGGTGGATGTTGCAACTAACTTATTTTATATGGAAAATTCAAATCAAAAATTAAAGATTATTTTATTAATAGTAGTAGTGATTGCAATAGTCACTGTTCCTTATTATATTATAAATTATCAAAATAAAAATACGGAAGGTGTTGTTGATAATAACAAACAACAGAACAAAGATATAGTCAAGCTTACTATATCTAAAATACCAGAATATGAGGAGGCTCTGTTGCTGGCAAAGCAGAAGCAATTTAAACAGGCTTTGGATAAAATGGACTTAGCAATGGCTAAAGCAGATAGCATAGAGACTAAATCAGTAGTGGATATATCCAAATCTAGTATATACTTTCAATTAGGTGATAATAAGAAAGCCGTCGAAGAGATGAAGAGAATAGGAGACGATACCACATACCCTGCAAGTGTCAGAGCCTCGGCCCTTAATAAAATAATGTCTCAATATAGAGGTACCAAAAATCCAGAGTTATTAAAAGCCTTTAATGAAGAAGTACAAAAGGCAACCAGCACTCACGACATAGAATTAAAGGTATATACACAAATCAATTCTATATATCCTTCTGGCATAGCCGTATCATTCCTGGCTATAGAAGATATCAAAAAGCTATCAAACAAAGAAGAAGCTAAAAAGATGTTGAATAAAGAAGAGGTTAAGAAAATATATGACGAGGCAATATCAAAAATAGAAAGAGATATATTAGTACAGGACAGAGGTGTGGGAAGTAATTACATAGTGCCTAATCTGATACTAGCCAAGACGAGACTGATGAAAGAAGTAGTTAAATATGAAGTGACTACAAGTCAAGATATATACAAACAGTATGAGAGAGCTATAACAGAGTCCAAGGCAAAGCTTGACCCTATAACGGAGGCCTTTTCTCTAATCTTGTATTTAGATTATATGTCTATGAGTAACGCAGACAATGACAAGATGCTGTACGCCTTTAACTTAATACGCACAAGTGAGATGCCTCAAATGGTGCAGACTAATTTAAAAAGTAAAGACGCTAAAACAAATTGGCCTGGTATAGTTAAATATATGTCCAATAACAAAGATGCGAAACAATACTTTAGTAAATTTGCTCTGTAATCTCTATTATAGATTTACATCTAATTTCTATTCCAGAATAGAAGAAATAAGTTGTAGCAAATACTTGCAAATACTTTATTGTGTCCTTGTGACAGATATACTTTTCTTGCTTCAAGAATGGTACAAGTCTCCTATTCTTTTAAAAGAAAGTATACAAAATATAAATTATTTGTGCCCACCATATTTCGTTGATTGTAATATAGCTTATATATTTACCAACAGTGCTCCAGGTTATTCTTATAAACTGTTAATTGCTTTTGTCGCGTCGTTTATTTTCTTTTCTATATTTTTCTTTTTAAAGCAAAATTATAAATTAGCAACATTATTGTTATTGATTCCTGTTATTTTTAAATTTATAATATTATATTTCTTAAATTATGATACAGTACTTAATTATAATTATCTTACTTTATTATTAGCTATAGTTTTTATCTTTGCTAAAGATAAATTATTTGCAATGAAAGTCATAGTTACTTTTATGTACTTTTCTTCTGCTTTTATAAAGATATATCCATCTTATCTTGCTGGAGGTTTTTTTGATACACTGAATGGCGGGCTTCCACTGCTACCAGAGAGTTTGAGCTCACTAAATTTGAACTCGCTGTATGCTAGTTTTATTGTATTACTTCTTGTACTCGGGCCAGCATTTCTATGGAGCAAGAATAAATTATACAGGTCAATTTCATTTTTTACTATGTTGATTTTCCATCTTTATTCTATTGTTTTTGTTGGCTTCAGATTCCCATTTGTATGTATAATGTTATTGTATATATTTTATTTGTCAGAACATCAGAGTTTTGAATTAAAGAAAATATATAATAATAAGCTGTTGTCAGTGCTGCTGGTGATAATGTTTTCACTACAAGCCTTCCCTTATTTAATAGACGGAGACCACAAATTCACAGCAGAAGGAGAAAAATATGGTTATTATATTTTTAATACAAATAAACAATGCATAATAAACACTACAATAATTTATAAAGATGGCACAAAGAAAGAATTAAATGCTTCATCTACAAATCCAATACAAAGGTGTGACCCATATAGAGACTGGTTTATCTTAAATAAAAGATGCGGCTCTGATCAGAATATAAAAAATATAAAGTTACAATATTATGTTAGTCTCAATGGTTCTAATTATTATGAAGTTGTGAATACTAATGATATTTGTAAATTAAAATATTCAATTTTTAAACACAATGAATGGATAAAAGATGACGTCATAGACCAAAGTATAACTGTTTACAAAAACACTCTATAAAACATTACCAGTCTTGGTCGTTAATGGTCTGTAAAACATTGCCAGTCTTGGTCGTTGCTGATATAATATAAATATGTTAAAAAATATCACAACCACTTTAAATCAACTTGCAACTAAAAATAACCTAATGTTGACTTTGGTAATTTTAGTTACTGCTGTGTTCGCTTTGCTAATTACTTTGTCATTTAGAACTATTAGATATACAGATTATGTGCCTGCCAATATAGTGGATATAAGCCCAAGCTTGGCATACGAAAATATACAAAAGAACAGAGACAAAATAATCTTTATTGATGTGAGGAGCGAGGTGGAATATAACAATGCTCATGCTTCTAGCTCCATTAACCTGCCTATACATCATTTATACGATGATACTCACGGATTAAAAAATGAAAAGAATATACCTTTACCTAAAAATACAGATGTAGAGATATATTTAACTTGTACTGGTGGCCGGTTGGCAGGAGTTGCTTACTCTTATTTAGAACATTATGGCTATACGAATATCAAAAGAATCAAGGGTGGACTGAAAGGTTGGAGTGATGAGGGTTTGCCTATAATAGCAAATGATGTTTTTTCTAAGTTTAATAATGCGCCACTAGATAGACCATATGTACATAAATAAAAGCTTCTTTAAGTATTATACTATTGCGTTATTTTTATTATCAGTCTTTTTCTTTTATACTAAAGTTAGTACAAGTCCAGATATGGCAAAAAAAATATCAGAAATAGAGAAGCATGAGGCTATTCTAAGTTCTGACATAAAGTATATTTATAATTTAAATTCTAAATATGTAATAATAGAATACAGCGATTTAAATTGCATACATTGTAAAAATTTAAATGAATTGATAGAAAAAAATAAAGATAAGCTTAATAATATATCAATATATAAAAGAAATCTGGCCTATATCAGTAATGGAGAAAGCGCGATAAAAACATTAT
>JAYVII010000012.1:0-5342 GCA_043770395.1 bacterium
ACTTTTGTCATTATTTTTATTTTATCATGTTCTTTTTTTATGTTATTATGTTTTGATAAATAGCTAGTTATTTCATCTTTTGTATTACTGTCATCACACAAGATACCCAGGGTATTTTTATTATCAAATTCATTTATATAATTCTGCAAGATTGGAAATATATCATTAACATTATCAAAGGATTTCTCTATTATCGGAGCTCCATCACGTGCATTATCGGCAATTTCAATATCATAACCTTTTGATTTTATATACTCCAGTATATTTTTAGTATTCCTAAAAACTTTGGATAATGTGACTCTGTCAGCAAGCCTCAAATAGAATGCAGTAGAGCTCAGCTCAGGCTTGAGAGCATTTCTTTGATTTTCATCACCAATATAAATTATAGTTTTGTTTTCATTGATACATTTCGTAATCAGTCCCAATTGATCAGATGTATAATTTTGAAATTCATCCACCAATATAGCATTGTATTCTATTTTAGTCCTCCTCTTTTGCAATTTTAATTTACCATTTTTAAGTGGTTTATAATATTCATCTTCAAATGATATGGCCCCGTCTGATAAATACATTTTAAGCATTATGGACATGTCTATGTAGTCATAGGACAGGGGTATACCCACGGCACGCGAACTCGATTTGGAATATTTTTTATAAATTAATAAGCTTTCTTTGCTTAACGACTCTTCATAAATTTTATTCAAATATATTATGGCTGATTGTGTAGACTTTATTAATTTAATTTTGTATGTCCTTAAAATTTTTGTTTTCTCAAGCATTAATTCATAATAACTTTTATCTATATTATATAAATCTATTTCATTGGCCTCGTCGACTTGCAACATGTCTTTGATCCATTCAAAATAAGTATTGACCTTGATATTAACTATGCCGAGCTTTGGTAATAGTGAAGCGAAATATTCTTTGGTAGAGCCATCTTGAACTAGCATGAGCATATTGCCATTACTATACTTGTCACTTGTTTCTCCCATTTGACACAAATAAGCAATTTTGTGCAGACTTATAGTGGTCTTGCCTGATCCGGCTGGACCTGAAATTATTAAAGGCTTGTATGGATCAGACTGTATGATTTTAAATTGCTCTTTCTCTATTTTAGAAATAATTTCTGAAAGTCCGAATTCACTAGTCTTTTGATCAAAGAAATCTTCATAAATTATTTCAGCACCCACATCAAGTGACTCTTCTGCATAATATATTATCTTGTCTCCAGAAATAGTATAAGTATCTTTTTGATAAAGACTTATTTTTTGCAATACATTATTAGGTAGAGATACCTCACACTCTCCCAGCTCTTCATATCTGAGCGCTGCAATGGGTGAAGTCCATGACACTACATCAGATTTTTCAAATTCAAATTTAGAAATATAAATACTCTTTACATTTAGTCCATTCTTTAGGCCATCTCCACTAGTATAATTAATTTTAGCAAAAAATGGTGTATTTTGTAGAGCCGCCAGCTCTCCCACTCTCCTCCTCGTATAGTCCAGTAATTCACCTGCAATATTTTGCAATGTACCTGCAGTACTTCTGTATTGATTAAACAATTTAATTTCTTCTGCTAGAGTATCTTCATAATCTTCCTTGATTTTGTCCCTTGTATCACTGACTTTAATATTTAACAAATTCACTAAATTACTTTTGTCTTCAATACTTTTCATAAGGGTATGATATCATAATTTGACTTAAAGTTGAAATAACTAAAAGTATATAAATTTAGGAATAAGAAAAGGCCCTCCAAGAAGGACCCCTTGCGATCGCCGCGCGAGGCGAGGATCAATTGAAGTTGGCGGCAGACACAAGGCTACCGATCTCTATATTGACACCAGCTCCGTACTGGAGCGTCCAGACAAATGTCCGGACTTTGTCGTTGCTGGCGCAGACGCCTGCCGTCAGCAAATATGACGCGCGTGCGTTTACGTCACATGCGGTGCCGACTTGCCGTCAAGTAATGTACCTATTCATTTAATGTTCTATAAATTCTTTACCTTGACCTGTTGTTGGTGTTTTGTTATGAGGTATACCAGCCTTACCTTTTCTTCTTTCTATTAATCCGTCAATACCAAATCTTTTGTATCTTACTAACCACTTGTGCACTGTATTCCTAGTGACATTCATTTCTTCTGCTACTTCTACAATCTTCTTTTCTTTACTAATTATTGATAATATCTTGTTTTCCTTTAATTTTAAATAATTTGCATCATGCTTATTCATTCATATAGTGTATCCTTTATTGCTGCAATGCTAACACACTACTTTTTCACATCAATCCAATATTTTGGATTTATATCACACTTACTTTCTGAAGGATCAGCATCACTTACTGAGCACCAATCGAATATCTTCCCATTAAGATAGACCTCTATTCTTTTAACTGTATCAAATTGAAAAGCTGACTGATTGATTTGTTCGCGTATCTCAGGGTAGGAGCAATGACCAGGGCCATACATACTTCCCGTAAGCATAACTTTGGCGACCCCATTTTCGATTGTCACTGATTTATAAAATAATTTAGTGTAATCACCTATCGGATTCCTTATATCATCACTTTTGACCTCAGGCTGTGATTTTAGATCAAATAGCATTTTGTAAGTCGCGTCGAGAACGGTTGATGTCTTTGAAGTCATATGCGGAGCAAAGAATATTTTTGAGCCGCAGCCTACGCTACCACCAGAAGTTACAAGCGGAATTCTTAGGATGGTTAGCGAATCTTGTTCGCCACCCATACTCCCGTCACAATATTCTCCAACACAAGCGTAACGACTAGGCACTCGATCTAATTCTGGTTTTGTATCATCTCCATTATTAGAGATTATATCTATAGGTGGTAAATTATTAACTATTTTATTAGAATTGTTATAAAAAAGATAAATCAAAGATATAGATAATAAAATTATAATAATAACTAATAGAATGGTATTCAGATTAAATTTATTTTGCATATCTTAACTATACAACATTATAATGAGTTTTAAAAGGGTAAAATATAAATCATGACTTTAAATCATCACTTTTGGTGAAAAATAATTTTATTTTTTGTTTCTGCTCCCCACAGTGGACAAGTTCAGAACTCTCAATTGGCAGAAAATAGACAGTGATTTGAGGTTTAGTGGGCTGTTTGTATTATTTAATTATAAACAAAATTTAAGGTAGTACATACTCCACCTCCCTCAACTTCTTGAGATAATTCCCATCATACTCCGTATTACTGAATACACCAGCTTTTAATATGGCTGGTGTGCCTGTAGATATTGATAGATCATATTCATTGACCATTTCATTGGTTTTAGCATAGGTCTCACCTGCTTTGAGAGCTGAATTGGGTAAAAGTTTAATATCATAATTACCTGCTTTGTAATATACAATGCCATCATTGTAAGCAGACATCATGTATTGTTTGTTTTCTGTGTAACCTATGTAATAATTAAGAGGCCTCGCATATAGTTTTGAATTTACGTCATCTATGTACTTCATATTTTTCCTATCGAGTATTCCTAATACAAGTGTCGGTTTTGCCACAGCCTGTCCCAAAATAGCAATCCTCTCATCATAATACTTTAAGAAAGAACTGTCTCTTGATTCTTTTAAATATTTTATATCAAAGCTAGCGCTTTTAAAATAATCATCCATCATCTTTTTACCCTCCGTATTTAAATCTTTGTACATTCCAAGTTCACTTAAGATTATTACACCACTCTTAGTAATGACAGGATACTCTATGACGGGAGATGTCGTAGCCTTAACTAAAACTGTACTTGTGCTGGCGATGTTATTTGTGTTATTACCTAATAGGTATGGTAATAATTTATTATCATATTTATAAAATGAGAAATATGATATGACTATAACTAGTGATACGAGTAAGAAATATTTTATTTTGTTCATGTGTTTTGTTACTACTGAAACCTGGATAGGCTATATACTTACGGCAACACATACTCCACTTCTCTGAGTTTTGTATTAAGACTTTTTCCTTTATTATCTTTAAATATAGATAAAACTATTCTTTTATTATCATTACTAATTTTATAATCATATAAAGGGAACTTTGCAAAATCGTGATTATTCAAATCTTTAATAAATGTCTCCCCTGTTTTTAAGTCTTTGGATAAATCTATATACGAGAAATTATCTTGACCAAGCTTGTACACACATAGCCCTTGCCTAGAATAATCCTCTGTGTTGTGTAATGGAAAAGCAGAGATATACATAGTATCAGTAGCTGTGTATCCCTCGGCAGTGTTTATATAACAGTCACTCTTAATTTTTTCACCGTTATTTATATTATATAAACTGTATGAAGAAGAGACCACGCCATCACTTGCAAGTATATATTTGCTTGCATCATAATACAACACATAATCTTGCAAGTATTTTCTTTCTATTGGTAAATTACTTGATGTCATCTTAGATACAAAATTCTCAAAAATGTATTTTACATTTTTATCTGTTGTTGTATAATAGTTGGAGTCACTCTCAGATAATTTAGTTTGCTCGAATTTATTATTTATAATATTATCGATAACCACTACCTTGTCTTTTGTCTGTAATATATATAAACTAACCGATATAATTATAACGAGCAATAAAATGATTTTAAGTTTAATGTTTTTGTGCATATTGACAGACGCAATCTCTACTTCTCAATTTTAGCTGCATCGAGTGCTGCTGTATCAATAGTAATTGTGCGTAGCTTGGTATTGGCTTTTACAGTTATACCTATTGGTATCTTTAAATCATACTTTTTGTTATTATCAAAGATATCAAGGATTATACTATTTTCAGTTGTGGTGGCAGAAAATATTCTAGTTTCTGAATCACATCCTTCTCCACACGAATATTGATAATGTAGGAGTGTTTCGTTGTCTGCTAAGTTTAGATCGATGATTCTAAATTTTTCCATTCCAGGTTCATTATTAATGATGTCTTTACTGAGATCATGTATATAGAGTTTTGTATATTTTTCAGGGTATCCATTCGCAAGATATATAACATATTTATTTTTAAAAATATAAACGCTGTTATTTAGATTATTTGAGAAAATACTACCATCTGTATTAAGATAATCACCAACCAAGTGGGACAGTTGACCAGTACAACCATCTAGTCTTGCAATTTTTAGAAGACTATCAACGATCTTAAAATAATAAAGTGCATAATTATCTGATAATTTGTATTTCTTATCAATTGTATATCCTGTATTTTCAAAGTTTGAATAATCTTTCCCACACAAAATAAACTTACTTCCGGTTTTGATAACAGTATCAGTTTTATTAATAATAGACTTAGATATTGAATTCTTATAAATAAAGAAAGCGAGTAAT
>JAYVII010000013.1:0-5280 GCA_043770395.1 bacterium
GGAATAGACGGAGGATTATTTGGTGGAGGAGTTATTTTAAAATAAAGATAGGGAGAAAAGTTGGAAGATATGTTATTTGCATTAGTACTTTTTACTCGCCACTTATAGGAGTTGCCGGCTGTGGTTTGCACATTACTTAATGAGGTACTATTTTCTGTATAGTTATACGTAGTCAAACTGGTCATATTAGTAATTTCTACTGTATAGGATGTTGCACTACTTATAGATGACCAGCTTAGTGTTTTATTTCCTTGAGCTAATTCTTGGCTACTTTCTCCAGTAACCCCCGGAGATAGTGGTGTGGGTATAGCAGGTGCAGCGTACGGATCATTTACATTAAAATAATTCTTACCACTAAAAGCAGAAGCTCCGCTTGCATTATACGCCGTCATATTCCATCTATATATTTTGCCGTTAACAAATCTATAATTTGGAGTATAGGAAGTAACATTACCTGGGCAACTACTTGTGTTTTCGCAATTAAAAACAAGTGTTGGGTTGCCATTATTCATTTCGCTTACATATACATGGTACGATGTAGCTCCACTTACCCCCGACCAAGTAAATCTAATAGCTCCATTACTATCTATATTTGCAGAGGTACCTTTTGTATATATGTCTGTACTTACTACCCCCGGATATGATGGTGTCGGTACAGCAGGCACGGCCTGTAAGGTGTTGATGTCTTTTATGACAAACGTTTTGTTGTCAACTACTTCTGCTCCACCGGGAGATTGTGGATTGTAATAGCGACCATCAGAGCCTAGGTCTAAAGCAGTGGGTATATTTTGATTATTGTTTTTAAGGGTAAATAATGATGGTGTTGCCGCCGTTATTTTTGGTAAAAGATTTATTTTACTGTATATATCTTGTGTGGGAGTGTTATTATTATATTCATGTACTATATATGAAGCAACAAGGGGCGAAGCAAAAGAAGTACCGTATACAAAATTGTATGTATTACCATTTGTAGCGGCCAGTATACGAGATCCCGGGGCATAGACGTCGACAACAGTACCATAATTACTCCAGGATGTTTTGGCACCACTTTCGTCAAGCGCTCCTACTGTTATCACATTTTTTTCTTTATATGACGCTGGATACACTGGCACAATGTCCAAATTTTGTCCATAATTGCCAGCAGCCACCACCATTATGACACCGTGATCTTGGGCATAGATAATAGCGTCCTCTAATTGCTTTGAATAGCTGGGTCCAGCAAAAGACATATTGATAATACGAGCACCGTTGTGCACAGCAAAATATATAGCTTTAACTACATTGTCAGTTTCAAGCATGCCATTATCAGCTACACGCAGTGACATTATTTTGACATTACCAGAAGACAGAGAAGCTACACCTTTTGCATTGTTGGTAGTCGCCCCTATAAGCGATGCAACTGACGTGCCATGTGTAGAATAATCGGTAGGAGAAGGGTCTTTGTCATTATTTACAAAATCATATCCCCCATTACAGACACCAATAGTCTTCATTTTTTCATCAAAACAATTATTACTACTCCACTTTGAGGCGATTAAATCTTCATGAGAAAAATCAACACCAGCGTCAACGATAGCAACAATCGGAGTGTTTTGACCGTTATATTTACTTTGCCATATATTTTCTTGTAAATCCCACACCCTTTGTGCATACCACTCATCCAAAAAGAGGGTGTCATCCGGCATAGTGATATCTTGCAAAGACATTATATATGATGGCTCTATGCCTTCTGCTGCCTCAGCACGCAAACTTTCATTTATGTTTTTTAAATCTTGGAATTCACTCAAGTATATATCTTTCAAATAAGTCTCTTTTAATCCCCCTTCACTTTTATTTTGTAAAAGCTTAGCATTCTTTGTTTTGAAGTTTTCTTTGAAATTTTCTATTAAGCTTTCCGTTTGTGCACTTATTTTGTTTTTTGCTATTAACTTTGTTTGAAATACTTTTTGTTCTAAGTTTTTAACTTTTGTATCAGTAAACTTTATCTCGCTAACTTTTGTATCGCTTGTTACTAGCTCTACAGTTGTCTGAGCATTCGCCGTAGATAAAGGGAATGCTGCGATATTTAATAAAACTAATAAAGTAAAAATAAAACTAATAATAAATTTTGTACTTGATTCCTCAAGTTTTTGCTGGTATTGTCTTTGTCTGTATATTTTCATATTTTAATGATAGCATAAAAGGAATAATAAGATCAAATAGACCCTATCTCTCCACCACAAATTTAAACTCTGTTGCCTTCTCTCCTGTTGTGCCTGATATAGTGAAGGTATGCTCACCAAGCGAACGCATAGGTGAGTCAGTTGTGATTTGTTTTTGATAAATATAGCACTTATTACTATTTGGAGTAAAGTTGACAAAAATAGTATTTAGTGTATAATATCTAGCATAGAAGGCCTTCGCCTTCACGGTTCTTTGATCAGAATAGGCAACGAGTTTAGGAGCACATAATGCAGGCTATTGCTGGTGTATTCGCTGGTTTGGCTGGTCTCGGTTTTTTGGCTTTTATTGGAAGCCCCGGGCATCCAGACAGATACGTCGGAGTCTGGATGTTTCTAGGTTTCGGCCTGTTGGCTGGCCTCTGCGCTCTGGCACCCAGTCGCAATGGTGCTGCAGCTACACCTGGTGCATTAAATGCCAGATACAAGGTCTTAGGAAATTACATGTGGGAGCATCACAGTGTGCTCATCGTGTGTTTCTGTGCTTTTTGGGCACTGTGGATTGGCCTCGCCAATGCTACGATGTTTGATTTAAACAAAGGAGCAGCTTTCTGGATTGCTCTAGCAATCTCTACGACAGCGGCGTTGGTCCTCTCTTTCCCTGGGCCAGCACAAGCTGTAGCGATGGGAATAGTGAGATTCATTTGCTGGCTGGGGCGAATGCTGGCCATGGCGCTGGAGGCGCTGTTTGGCTGGGCGATCAGATTGCCTGGAGTGTGGGGAGTGTTGGTAACAGCCATCTTGGCTGCCATCTTCATTTGGTTGGCGTGGCCGCTCGTAAGTCGAATCGCAAGTCTCTTGTTTCAGCTTGGCGGTTGGGCGATGCGTACATTCGGTTGAGTAGTCAGCCGAGGTGATTGTGAAGCTCAAGAGTTGTGTGCATACGACGTGACGTCGCTGCACATGCTCTCGGGCTTTTTGTTTTGTGTTATAATAAACAAATGATAATCACAGCCAATCAATATCATAATTATTTTCACCTCAGGAAATTATTAGAGATCAAGGATACCCCTGCCCAATTGTATATGGAAGGCAATGTAGAGCTTTTGAATAAAGAGGATTATAAAATATTGTGCATTGTCGGATCAAGGAAAAATACAAGCTATGGTCGTGACGTAGTCGAATATATAACGCGAGAAATAGCTAATGAAAAAATAATAATACTTTCAGGACTTGCTCTAGGCATAGACGGCATAGCCCACAAAGAAGCTTTAAAAAATAATTTATCAACTATTTCTATACCGGGATCTGGACTGGGGCGAGAGATTATACATCCTCAAACCAATAGCAAATTGGCTGATGAAATTGTCGCTAGTGGGGGATTGCTAATCAGTGAATACGAAAGTCAATTCAAAGCCACTATTTGGTCTTTCCCTAAAAGAAACAGAATAGAAGCTGCCTTGGCCGACGCGGTGATAATAGTAGAAAGTGAAGCCAAAAGTGGCACGCAAATCACAGCCAGGCTCGCTCTCGAATATAATAAAAATATAGGCATAATACCAGGATCTATATTCTCTCCTATGTCTGTGGGTACTATCAATCTGTGGCATGAGGGTGCTACTCCCATAGCCAAGCGTGAACATATACTAGACATTCTCAATATTAAATATGAAGACAAGCCATTTGAAAATGGAAGCTTGTTTGATAATGAAAGTAATGGCTTTGCAGAAATTAATTTAAATAATTTAAATGATCATGAAAAGAAAATAATGCTACTGATTGAAACAACAAAAAGTAAAGATACTATAATCGCTAATTCCGAATTGGAATTCACCGAAGCCCTGGTCGCCCTCATTATGTTAGAAGGTAAAGGATATATCAAAGAAGAATTCGGAGAGATAAGGAGAGTGCGATAAATTGAAAAAGTTGATTAGCTTTAGTGAAGGTGTATTGTGTTTATTTGACTTTATGACAAACTGTGCGATAATGGAGTCAATATTTATGAAATTAATTATAGTCGAGTCACCAAGCAAAGCCAAGAAAATTGAAGGCTTTTTGGGTGCTGAGTACAAAGTGCGTGCCAGCGTAGGACATATACGCGATCTGCCCAAAAATAATAAAAAGGCTATTGATATAGAAGGTGGATTCATACCTCATTATGAAGTAGATCCTAAGAAACTCCCAGTAATCAAAGAGATAAAAGAGCTAGCACGCAAAGCTTCACATATATATCTGGCTACTGACCCTGATCGCGAAGGTGAAGCTATTGCATGGCATATTGCTGATGAACTGAACTTAGAAAATGCCGAGCGTGTATCATATAATGAAATCACCGAGGAAGCTGTACGCTATGCCCTAGACCACCCTCGCAGTATAGATATGAGCCTCAAAGACGCTCAAGAAGCCAGACGAGTGCTGGATAGATTGGTAGGTTATGATCTTTCTCAAATGATATGGAAAAAGGTAAGATATGGACTGTCCGCTGGTCGAGTACAGTCACCTGCTCTACGTATAGTAATGGAAAGAGAGCGTGAGATAAGAGACTTTAAACCTGAAAATTATTTTGTAATAGAAGGCGAGTTCGAGACTATTGGTCGTGCTAAAGAAAGTAAAAAATATAAGCTCACACTCACCTGCTCTATAGAGCCAAAAAGTAAAGAAGAGGCGGATAAAATAGTAGATAAAGCCAATAAACAATCATGGAGTATAATTGATATAGAAGTGAGTGCTGTCAATAGATCGCCTCGAGCACCATTCACTACATCCACGCTACAGCAGGCGGCATCATCGCGACTGGGATACGCCCCCAAGCGTACTATGGGCATAGCGCAAAAGCTTTATGAGAAAGGACTTATAACTTATATGCGTACCGATAGTACTTCGCTCGCTGATAGTGCTGTCAAAGAAATAAGTGCCTACATAATTAAAAATCACGGTGACAAATATTTACAAAACCGCGCATATAAAACCAAAAGTAAAAATGCTCAGGAGGCTCATGAAGCAGTCAGGCCTACACATTTCAAAAGAAATAATGAAGGTAGCAGTGAAGAAGAAAAAAGACTTTATAAATTAATTTGGGACAGAACTGTGGCCAGTCAAATGTCCAATGCCATACTTTCTC
>JAYVII010000014.1:0-5240 GCA_043770395.1 bacterium
GCAGCCGCTACGCGGCTGCCATTTTACTTATAATTTTTTCCAAATCTCTGGATCATTATTACCATCTACTTTAAATATGGCTACACCACCTACTTTATAAGCCTTGGCGACTTTTACCTTGTCAGCTATGGCTTCTGCATCCGAATACCATACTAAATATTTGCGACCATTTTCTGTATAAATATAAGATAATTCCCCCGCGCTATTCCTTGTTGGCTTGATACCCAGCTCTTTGGCCTTTTGATCTGCATAATACCAATTCATTGATCCTATAAATTTATATTTAGTGCTAGTACTAACCACAACACCATTGGTACTATTAACTTCTGTAAGAATTTCATATTTGTTACCATATGTAGCCACACCTATAACTATCTTGTTCCATTTGAAGCTATACATAGCTAGAGTAATCACTTTCTCCACCCAATCCACATCAGCTACTGGTTTGTATGTGTCACCACCACCCTTCTCTTTTATTAATTTCTGATCTGTAGTCATTTGATCATAAGCCATGAATCGTACTTGGTCACAATATGTCGCCAACACTTTGAAATCATTGCTATACTCCATGCTTTTCATCGTCGCTTGCGTAACAGTAGCATATCTGCTCTCTATTGGTATGCGGCTCTCTATAGTACAAATCAATAATTTACCTTTTTTATGCATAGCGACACTCGTCTCTTTGATAAAAGCTGAATAGCTGTCTTTGGTCTCGGCACTTTTGCCTTCAAAGTCTATATCTATACCATCAGCTTTGTATTTATCTAATTCCTTTATTATATCGTTTATCATTACCGACCTTAATTCCTGATCAGCGAGCACACTTTCCATAGCCTTTTTATCAGTCCACAATATAGTAGGTATGAGAAGTTTCTTTTTATCTTTTGTAGCCTTAACAAGTTTAGAAAATGGCTCTTGATACATCTTTAATTTATCTTGTAGCACGCCAGTATCATCTACTTCATAAGCAAAAGGCGAAACTATATCTATTTTGTTTATATTCTTCACTGCTTCGTTCACCGCCTGCTCTCCTTTCCAATAAGGTATCCAAGCTGAAACAGTATATGCGGGTATAATTGGCAATTTGTGTGTAGTCACTTTAGGCTTGGCTACTGGTTTGGTAACTGTTTTAGTGACTGTTTTAGTGACTGTTTTCTTAGTTGTTGTAGCTTTGGTGGCCGTAACAGCAAAAGAACTTTGGGCTTGCAATCCCAAAGCAAATATAAAAATTAATATTAATATCTTGTTCATGGATGTATTATAACATATTGCACCCCCTCCCCTAAATTACAAAAAGCCATCCGTCGAGGGCAACGTGCTCGTCACTATTCCATAATTGTCTTTATAAATTCTTCAATCTTTACAAACTCTTCAAAAAGTCCTCGGCTTTTTCTACTTTCCCATAGCCTTTTATTGTTGAATTATGTTTTAAATTTTTTACTACTTGTACACCATCTATATTGTAATTATCTTTAAAATACTTGAGATTGTCACTGTATTTGTCATCAGACAGCTTAGCTTCTATCGCCAAGTAAGGCAAATCATCTTTTACAATTAAAAAGTCTATCTCATTCCTCTGCTTATTACGCAAAGTATATATTTTAGTTTTTATCCCAGTCTCATCGCTAGTATTATGCGCATATTTTTGTAAAGAAATTGCTAGCATGTTTTCAAATTGTATACCCTCCTCTCCTATTACCAAGCCATTATCATAAAAATATACTTTCGGCTCTTTTAATATTGATCTTTTAATCTTTTTGCTATAAGGCTTGATTATAAAAATAACATATAAAGCCTCTAAAATAGCTATATAACTCTTAACTGTAACGGGCGAAATACCAATATCTTCCGCTATACTTTTATAAGAAATTGGTGAGCCTACCTTATATCTCAATAAATCAAAGACATGCCTTATGGCGTTTATATTTTCTATTGACTTTATACTGAGCACATCCTCCTTGATTAAACTGTCATTGTACAGATTCCTCCAGACGCGCCTATCATTTTCACTTACAGATAATAATGGCTCCGGGAAGCCACCTCTTTCCATTAATTTATTTATATTAATTTTCTTTTCTAATTTAGAATAAAATACTTCTTTATAATCAATAGGCAAAAGATGATGAGTTCTATATCTCCCCGCCATAGAGTCACCAGCATTTTTAAATACATCCAGCCTGGCACTGCCTGTTACCAATATATGTAAATTACTATTTTTAGTATCATATACACCCTTTAAATAATTCTTCCAATCTCGCATTTTGTGAATTTCATCCAGTACTATCAAGTCTGTATCCTCACCCCAGCTTTCATTTTTTATGATATTGCGGTCTTTGATAGAATCATATGAAAAATATAAAGGAGTCTTATATTCTTTCATTATCTCTTTCGAGAGCCAAGTTTTACCCACTTGCCTTGGCCCGACTATGAAGACTAATTTCTTCTTTAAATCATTTAATATTTTACTTTTTTGTGATCTTTGCATATGACTATTATATATCATATTATACTTTAGTCAAGTCCAAACGATAATTGGCTATATTTTGGTCACTATCCCCAACTCTTTCAATGTCTTGGGGTTGGGTATAGAAGGTGCAGACATGAGCAAATCTTTACCCTCACCTGTTTTTGGAAATGCCATCACCTCGCGTATATTTGGCTCATTACACAAAAGCATCATAAGTCTATCAAAGCCCCATGCTATGCCCCCGTGTGGTGGTGTGCCCGATCCAAGAGCTTCTAGCATATGACCAAAATTATTTTCTATGCGTTCATCGCTGTAACCCATAATTTCAAAAACTCTACGTAACATAACAGGATCATGAAGTCGTATACCACCACCTCCTATTTCGTAACCATTCATGGCTATATCATATTGTGTAGAAATAATATTCCCTATATTTCTTTTATTCATAAAATCATCTTTCCATTCATCTTTTACTCCGGTGAAAGGATTATGAGTAAATGTCCAGGCCCCTGTATCATCAACATTGTCCTCACTTGTTTTTTCAAAAGCAGGAAAGTCAACAATCCAACAAAAAGCCAGAAGATTATTGTCATTTTTATCTTCGCGTATATCAGGTTTGTCACTATTATATTTTCCCATTACTTCTTGATAGGTAAACACAGGGAAAGGTATTTGTTGTATTTTTTTCTCTGGAAATAGAGTAGCGACGAGTGCAATCAAGGCGTCTTCATTTATTTTCATGACATCTTCACGTGCCACAAAACTCATTTCCATATCAAGCTGTGTGAATTCAGGTTGCCTATCTCCTCTAGTGTCTTCATCACGCATACATTTAGCAAATTGAAAGTACTTTTCAAAGCCAGCTGACATCAATAATTGTTTGTATTGCTGTGGAGATTGAGGCAAAGCATAAAATTTGCCTTGCCAAAGTCTGGATGGTACCAAATATGAACGTGAACCTTCTGGTGTTGGGTTGGTGAGTAATGGCGTTTCTATTTCCAAAAAATTGTGCGCGTCAAAATAATCACGCAAAAATTTCATACTCTTGTGACGAAGCATTATATTTTTTTGTAAACGAGGGCGACGCAAATCCAAATATCTTTTTTCTAGTCGTACCTCTTCCCCTACTTCATAGCCGTCAGTAGATATATCAAAAGTGGGCGTTGTGGCTTCATTTAAAACAAGAATAGACAGAACTTCTAATTCTATATCACCATTCAATACTCCTTCTTTTATATTTTTGGCTGGTCTTTCATTTACAATGCCGGCTATTTCTACTATCCATTCTGGTCTTATTTTTTGAGCAACATTAAGCGCCTCTTCATGATTGGGTAATATTACTGCTTGTACTTTGCCACTTCTATCACGTACATCTATAAATATCATCTTGCCTTGATCGCGCCTGACATCCACCCAGCCTTTTATAATGACTTGTTTTCCTTTGTGATTTGCTAAGTCTTTTATTAAGGTTCTCTTTATTAAAGTTATTAAAGTGTCTTTCTCCGTCTCTATTTTACTCATTTCTGTATTATAACATAATATATGAAAAATAAAATTGTGTTAATAGTACCTTCAATGTGCCAAGAACACTGGATTAACTTGTTTACAATTAATGATTTAGGCTTTATAATTAAGTAATGATCTATTATTTACTTTATGGAGTATTCACATGTGTCTTGTTATTAACTTTATACATACTATATATTATATATACGGCTATTATGGATAAAAGGCGAGCACATAATGCTAATATGAATAACTCATTAGGAACAAATAGCAAATAGATTTATAATATTAAAAGAGCGACGCTTCCGCCGCTTTGGAGAACAGCATGTTCATTCCGCTCGATCTGCAAAATTTTTTCTGCTTTTGTTGGGGAGGCCATAATCAAAAAGAGCAAGCTACAAATCTTGCTGCCATGGGAGTCTGGGGACTATGTCTAAATGATATAGCCATCAAGGCCTTGGCCATTTGGTTCCCTAAAGGCTAGCTCAATCTTGCTAGCCACAATATGAAAGCCCCAGCGCGTGCGCTGGGGCTCGATTCGTATGCACCCTGCGGGCGCATACGCTGAGAATCACAATTTCCATGATGAATATCGCCAGAAGATAAGCCATCGGCCATTACTGTAATTCATACTCCATCCAGCATCGCCGTCACGCGCAAGCGTAGGGGCCTCTTTGATATCGCTACCATCTGGATACCTGAAATGTGCCGTGCGAGCCTTCTTCTTTAATGCAAGATTGACACATTTTTTTAAGTTAAGAGGCTTCAAGCCGAGAGCCACCCCAGGCCGAGAGTTAGCAATGCGCCTGGTGAACGACTCACATCCCTCACCATTTTGCGCACCTTTATGAACCAGTTCATCAAGTTCAGCCAGGAGAAAGTGACGCATATCCGCGAGATAAGGAGACATATATACTTCTTCGAGTGCTTGTGGCTCCTCTGTCTCGACCTGACGAGCCAATTTGGCCTGCTCTACTGCATCCAGCACCACAGTCTGCAACCTTACCTTGGATTGTCGATGCATGCCGAGCAGGCTCCGAGTTTCCGAGGTGGCGACTACTTCCTGGCTACTGTGACTGTAGTCAGAATCTACTACGCCCCAATACGGCGGAAAGCTTGGCATAAAGACAAACCTAAACGCCACGGCGAATATTATCAAGAAGACGATTATATACCAATCCTCAGCCGACAATCTCGGTGATTGTGTCTGTCTAATTATCGCCAGCGTTGCTGGAGAACTAGAACGATGAGCCTTGTCCCCTTCATT
>JAYVII010000015.1:0-15563 GCA_043770395.1 bacterium
ATGTTGTATATTTAAGTTTATTTTTTCTTTGTCTCTTGTTTCTATACTATCTTTAAAAAAGAGAGTTGTATTTTTACTAACTTTGCCAGCAAATTCTGCTGACAAATGTCCTACAGTATTCAATGTCTGCCAACTTTCCAATTTTGCTTCTTTGTTTAAAACAATATTTACTACTTTCGTTTCTTTCTTTTCCTTATTTATTTTACCATTCTCATGTATTTCTTTTGGTTTAACAAGTGGAAATAATTGCGTCTCGCGTATAGGGAGTCCAGCTAGAAATGCAAATAGTCTGTCCCCTAGAGCAAATCCACAAGTAGGAGGCATGCCGTGTTCTAGCATTTCTACGAATTCCCAATCAGGCATCATTGCCTCTTCATCACCTTCGTCAAGTAACTTTTGTTGTTGCTCAAAGTTTGCTCTTTGTATGCGGGGATCATTTAATTCTGTATATCCACGGCCTACTTCAGAGCCCGCAATAATTGGTTGAAATTGTTGTGCTGTTTTACCATCAGGATTTGGTTTGGCTAGTGGAGAAATAAGTAGTGGATGATTAACTAGAAAAGCTGGTCCTGAAATACTTTTACGACAATATTTCCACAATGTATCTGTAAGACGCTCACGATTTTCACCATCGTAAGAAACATTAAGCTCTTTTAATTTTTGTTTCATTTCTTCATCAGTCGCAGTCCAAATATCAACATCTGTTTGTTTCTTGACTTCGGTTGCATAGTCTATTTCTGGCCATTCATGTGCAAGATCAAAAGTGTGGCCCTTCATAACAAATGCCGTCGTACCAAATACTTCTTGGGCTATACGTATATACAATTCGCGAGCTAATTTCATGCCATCTTTATAATCAGCATAAGCCATATACATCTCACAATTAGTAAATTCTTGCAAATGCTCTGGCGATGATCCTTCATTTCTATATGCCCTACCTATTTCATAAGTACGAGGAAATCCAGCCGCCATAAGTCTCTTTTGCCATAGTTCACCAATACATATACGCATATACACTTCCATATCATAATCATTGTGATGAGTTTTGAATGGCCTCGCTTCTGCTCCACCGGTAGTTACCTCTATAGTCGGCGTCTCCACTTCTAAAAATCCTTTTTCATTAAGAGCACTTCTTACTACTGACCAGAACTTGGCTTTTTTATAAAAAAGATCTTTTTTATTTTCATCTAGTAATATATCAAGGTAACGCTTACGCATTTTTTCTTCTTCATCTTGGAGGCCTGAGTGTTTGTCAGGCAATGGAAGAAGCGCCTTGCTTAACATTTTTATATCTGAAACCAACAGAGAATTCTCTCCTTTCTTGGTTATATAATTTGTACCTGTTACCTGTACAAAGTCTCCCGTATCAACAAAGCTATCAAAAAAAGTTATAGCTTTTTTATTATGATCTTCTTCAAAAACTATTTGTACACTTCCAGTACCATCAAATATTTTTGCAAAAGCTAAAGCTCCAAATTTCCTCATACCCATAACACGCCCAACCAATATATTTTCTTCTTTACTGTTTGCATCAAAGTCATTTAAGAAAGAATTTATAGTTTTTGTATACTCACTCTCCGCTGGATACGCCTCTATCCCATCAGATGAATAAGCTTCAATACCACCTAACTTAAGCACGTCTAATTCACTAACTCTGTTTTCTAATTCATTGAGTTTCTTTATTCTCTCTGCCTTTAATTCATCTATACTAGCCATATGTTATTCATTATATATACTTCTTGTGTTTATTACAATAGCAATCTTTTTTATAAAAGTATATTACTTACTCTCTCCTATCATCTGTTTGTAAGAATCAAGAGTTACCATATATATTAGTGGTATAGCAAATAAAAGACCTACTAATAAAGGCAAAGCTCCTGCAATCATAATTAAAGTAGAAAGCACGGCTAATATTGATAACTGTGTCACATTATTTCTAGTTGCATGCCAGCTATGTTTGATGGCCTCTATAGGACCAAACTTTTTGTCTATTAAGAACCATTGTGTCACAGACACTCTGAATGCTAAATAAATAATAGCACAAAATCCAATCAAAAATAAAGTTAACAATGACAATACTGCCGTCTCATCCCCCGTGATGTCTATATATTGAGTTAAATTAACTTCCTCATTATTATAAATATCATTATTATTTATATTGTCTGGTCTTTCCATTAACGTCTTCACCTCACCCCAGAAAGCCTGCTTGTCCGTAACTACCAGTTTATATATAGGATAAAATGTAGGCAGAGCTATAGCAATAAAAAGTAATGCGAAGCCAATAATTAATATAAGCTGTGCAACAAAAAAATTTACAAATTCCATAAAAGTAAAATTTATATTTACTTTTCTTTCTTCATATTTATCTAATAAAAACTTTATAACAACCATAGATAGAAATACATCTAAAAAATTAGGTAGACTACCTAAAATGCCGAAAGCAAAAGACATAAGCAAGAATAGCACAGTAAATCCAATATAAGTAAAAGGACTTTTCATCATATGTTTCCACCCACTTTTGATAGCTTTGATAGCGTCAAGTTTATGATGAGTTACACTATGCTGACTTTGATTATTATGTGTACCATGTATATGATTTTCCATTTTATTTGATTGACTTTATTTTATAAAATTTGTCTCCTGAGGGAGTTTTGATTGATACGTCGTCACCTTTGGCTAGGCCTATCAAAGCTTTACCTAGTGGCGATTCATTTGATATGCGACCATTAGCTGGATCACTCTCTTCACTACCAACTAATTCATAAACTTTTTCTACTTTATCACTGTCAAGAAGTGTAACAAAGGACCCCACATTAACCAGCCCAGTATTGACATGCTCTGCTATGACGGCATTTTTGATTATATCTTCTATTTCTAATATACGATCCTCACAAGAAGCCTGATCCTCTCTAGCCTGTTGATATTCAGCATTTTCTGATAAGTCACCCAAGCTTTTAGCATATTCCAACGCTTCTGCTATTTCTTTGCGCCTATGTGTGCGTAAATTTTCTAATTCTACTTGTAACTCTTCTAATTTGACTTGTGTTAGGAATTCCATATGTTTATTATTTTATATACTTATTACCTGCTATCTTAATATATTTATTATATCACAAACTCTACACTTTGTCAGCATAGGACTTTAGTAAATCTGCGTAGTTAATGCCTGTACTATTTATACTTTTGATAAATTTACTATTAGGGTTAAAGTCTGGATTGGGGTCTGCTTTTATTATATAAAGCTTTTTATTTTTATGTATCGCTACATCCCATTGTATGGGATGAGCGATAGACAACTCATTATGGGCTTTACTAATAATGTTTATTAATTCTTTTAATTTATCTTCTGCCAAATCATGCCTAGTTAAGGTCATTCTATTATTATCACTATTTGTATTTTTACTATGTAAATTCCATATAGTATATTTTTTCTTTAATATTTTATGTACTATTGGTGTATAATATTTTTCACCTCTATAATTTGGCATAGTGGTTACGGTATATGTGTCCCCCTCTATATACTCTTTGATGATTATATCGCTATCTCTACGAAAAAGATATTCTATATGAGCTATGGCATCTTTATAATTTGAGGTCAATATTGAAGAATAATTATTATTATCACTAGAAATCACTATAGGCATGTGCATATTACGCCATATATTATAAAGGACTTTTATATAATTATTATCGTCATCTCTATTATTAATATCATGCCTAAGCGCTAAATATTTTGGCACATTTATATTACGCATGTTGAGAGTACGATTAATATCTGATTTATATTTAAAGTGATGACGAAACAGTTCATGACCCAATCCCTTATACCGAGCCATAGCATGGGTGGTATCTATATAATAATCGTAAAAGGGTAATATATCTATCAAACGACTCTCTTTACCATTGTGATGCCACATACCTTTTTCATCTATATGTATATCAGAAAACTCCACGTCTTCATTATTGATAGTATGCAATAATAAATGCGCTCCAGCAGCTAACGAATGCTCACGCCTAGAGTGTATATGTTCACCACCACGTATAACGGCTATTTTTATTTTCTTATTCACAATTATATTGTAGCATGGAATCCCAATTCATCCCATCCCCAATATCACACTCATCCCATCCCCAGCCCTTCCCCAAGGGAAGGGAGCCACTCAATGCCATTCATGGTGGCATTCTCGTTTAATTTTTTCTAAAACACTTTCTAAATTATTTTCTATTTCTTCATTTTTAAATCTTATTACTTTATATCCCAATAAATATAACATGTTATCTCTTTCTTTATCTCTGTCTATTTGTGAAGTATGTATATCTCCATCAATCTCAACAATCAGCATCCTATCTAAACACACAAAGTCAACAATAAAATTGTTTATTATGTGTTGCCTTCTAAAATGAAATCCCAATTTATTTCCTTTTAACTTTTGCCATATAATGTCTTCATATTTTGTTGGTAAGTTCTTCATTCTCACTGATTCCTGATGGAGCAATTGATATTTCTTGTCTCCTGTATGATATTTGTATAATTTTTCACTTTGCATTTCTTGTCTTTATTTGAATTTCTTATCTTTATTTGAATTGGTCCCCCTTCCCTTGGGGAAGGGGTTAGGGGATGGGATGAGTTGGGGTTAGGGGGTGAGGCTGAATTTCATATTACCACGCCAAGGTGCCGCCAGTTTTGTATTCCGTTACTCTGGTTTCAAAGAAATTCTTTTCTTTGGAAAGGTCTATGGCTTCGCTCATCCACGGGAATGGGTTGGAGACATTGTATTGAGCAGGCAGTCCCACGCGCGATAGTCGCCTGTCGGCTATATGTTCTATATATTGTTTGAACCCCTCAGCATTAAGCCCAAATATACCTTTTGGAAATACATCTTGAGCAAAGGTATATTCCAACTTAACAGCTTTACGTACTAAATTAATTATACGCTCCTCAAATTGCTTGGTCCACAATTCTGGCTGCTCTTTTTTGATAGTATTTATCATATCTATACCGAAATTAGCATGATTACTTTCATCACGCATTATATATTGTATTTGTTCTGCTGTACCTGGTAACTTTTTTAATCTCTGAAAGCCAAATATAACGGCAAAAGATGAATAGAAAAATATACCTTCAAGTATCAGTGAAAACACACACATATTTTCTAGGAACTTCTGATCATTTTCAAATGTACCAGTACGGAAATTATCATCAGATATACCCTCTACAAAAGTAAGTATAAAATCTTGTTTATCATATATAGCTCCGACCTCTCTATACATATTAAATATTTCTGTACCGTCCAGTCCCAATGATTCTACTATATATTGATAGGCCTGCGTATGTATAGCCTCCTCATAAGCCTGACGCAATAGGAATAGTCTGCATTCTGGACTGGTAATATGCTTATAAAAGGCAAGCACTAGATTGTTGGCTGCGATAGAGTCAGCAGTAGTAAAGAAACCCAATACAGTTTTGAGCGCATGCCTTTCTTCTTCAGAAAGAACTGTTTGCCCTCGCCATTGCTCTATATCCAATTGCATAGTTATTTCTGTAGGCAACCAATGATTTGCATTGCCCACATTATAAGCGTCCCAAGCGAATTGATGTTTAATAGGCCATAACTGCACTGCATCGGCACCCTCTTTGCCATTTATTATTTTCCTCTCATTCACATTAACTCTACCTGCACCAAATTTAAGTGATGAACTACCTACCCTCTCGTGGGCCATATTTAATATTGGATTTATTGTATTTGTGTTCATAATTTATTTTTATAATTTAATTTTATTGGCAACCATCACAAGTGACTTCTGGAGCTTTTGTAATATTATAGACTGTTGTTGCTTCTTTTACTTCTGTCTCCACTATATTCATGATACTAGCAACAGTAGCGACATTTACTATTGGGCTGCTATTGAGATTCACTTTATTCTCTATATTATTATCACCACGTTTATGGGTAGCTCCATATTCTGAGGCATTAACTGTGCTCTTTTCTACTTGTGAAGCTCCTAAAGTTCGCAGATAATAAGTAGTTTTTAGTCCCATTTTCCAAGCATATTCATAAATGTTGGCAAGCTCTCTGCCACTAGTACCCGAGAAATAAATATTGAGCGATTGTGACTGATCTATCCATTTACCTCTATACGCTGCTGACCTGATTAGCCATCGCGGGTCTATTTCAAATACTTCTTTGTATTTATCTTTGATGTGAGCTGGTATTTGGGGTATATTCTTTATACTACCATCATTATATTTGATAAGTCCTATCATTTCATAATCCCAAAGACCCAAATTTTTAAGATCATTTACTAAATAAGAATTAATAGTAATAAATTCACCATTCATATTACTCTTTACATATATATTTTTATATATTGGCTCTATACATGGTATGGACCCTACTATATTAGATATAGTAGCAGTTGGTGCTATGGCCATGCAATTAGAATTTCTCATACCGTTGTCATGCACACTTTGCCTCACTATAGCCCAATCCAATTTGCCAGTTTTGGTTATTTCTATCATTTCATGTCTGGACTTTTCTAATAATCCTATAGTATCATTGGGCATCAAACCTCTGTCCCATTTACTACCTTTATAAGTTTGATAAGCTCCTCTATCACGCGCCAATTCACTAGAAGCTAGTATGGCATAATAAGAAATTAATTCCATACTTTCATCAGCAAATATTACAGCTGCCTCTGAGTCAAAATTTATATTCATATTATAAAGAGCATCATGAAATCCCATCACACCCAATCCTACTGGCCTGTGCTTCATATTACTCACTCTGGCCTCTGCTGTAGGATAATAATTAATATCTATTACATTGTCCAGCATACGCATACCAGTAATTACTGTTGCCTTTAGCAAGTCTATATTTAATCGGTCGTCTATCATATGCGTAGCATAATTAAATGAGCCTAAATTACATACTGCTGTCTCTTCCAAATTATTATTTAAGGTTATCTCTGTACACAAATTAGAATTACGCACTATGCCCACGTGATCCTGAGGTGACCTTATATTTGAAGGATCTTTGAATGTAATCCAAGGATGTCCTGTTTCAAAGAGCATGGTTATCATTTTCTTCCACAAGTCTCTAGCTTTAATAACTTTAAACAATTGTATTTCTCCTTTGATTGCCATAGCTTCATAATTTTCATAATGCCTGGCAAATTCTTCACCATATGTTTCTGTTAGCATAGGCACTTCTTCTGGGGAGAAATATGTCCAATCACCATCAACCTCTACTCTTTTCATAAATAGATCAGATATCCAAGCTGCTGTATTCATATCATGAGTACGTCTCCTGTCATCACCTGTGTTTTTCCTTAAATCAAGGAATTCCTCAAAGTCATAATGCCAATTCTCAAGATATACACAAGCTGCTCCACGGCGGCGACCAGATCTATTAATGGCTACGGTGCTACTGTCTGCTATTTTCATAAAGGGTATAATTCCATTACTCCTTATACCTGTGCCCTTGACCAATGCACCACTAGCGCGTACCCAAGTCCAATTAGTACCTATACCTCCAGCGTATTTGCTCAATTGTGCATTGTCTCCATAGACTTTGTATATACTTTCTAATGAGTCACCCACAGAATTCAAATAACAACTAGATAATTGTGGATGTGTAGTACCAGCATGAAATAGTGTAGGCGATGATGGCACGAAACGCATAGTACTCATAACATTATAAAATTCTATAGCTCGAGTAGTCCTTTCACTCTCTAACTCGCCAAGCGCCAGTCCCATAGCCACTCTCATCCAAAAGCCTTGCAATGTTTCCATTAATTTGGACCCTAAATCAGCTTCACGTAATAAATATCTATCATACAGTGTCTGCACTCCCAAATATTCAAAGTCCATATCTCTTTTTATTATCAGGGCTTGTGCTAATATGTCCATATCAAAGCCTCTCATTCTATTGTCCAATATACCCTTATCTATGCCCATTTTTATATGCCTTTTAAAAGCTTCTCTATAGAGAGTATCCAATCTGGACCAGTCCAAATCCTCGGCAATAGTATCATGATATAACTGTCGCAAAAGTATACGCGCCGTGACATAGGAATACGCTGGATCCTGCTCTATCATTGCTCTAGTCACCATAATGAGTGCTTTGTTCAGATCTTTGGTACTGATGCCGTCAAATATCTCTAATTTAAGCTGATTAAGTATCAAATTAGCATCCACAGACTTTTCATAATCAGCTATTATATAATTGAGGGATTTACGTAATTTAGTTTCTGAATATGGTTGCAAACTGCCATCTCTTTTGGTAACTTTTAATTTATTATCTTCTAGCTTTTCTATATCATCAGCCTTTTTCTCTTCTCTTATTTTTTGATGTTCAAATCTGTATATAATATAATGTTTAGCCACATCCAAGAATCCAGATACCATCAGGTGTTTCTCTACCAAATCCTGCACAGTCTCTACTTCTGGTACATAATTCTCTTTGCTAATAGCGCGTAAATTAAGCTCTCTCATTATTATTTCGGCTATAGCTTCGGCCACCTGTCTCTTGTCCTCTCTAGTCACACCAATAAAGGCCTTGTTTATAGCTTCTACTATTTTACTTTTGTTAAAGTCTACTATTTCTCCGTTTCTTTTCTTGATACTATTAATTATATTGTTCATAAAGTTATTGGGCTATTGTCGTCTGTAATGGATGTAATAGTATTATATACTATTGTTTATTTTTGATTTGACATATATAAAAAGAAATGTAATGTTTATTTTCTTTACTATTGACATTATTAACGTATATTTTTTTATTATTGAGGTCTTTGTTTCAGAAGGCTCTAAATATAAAGAAAAACTTTATATTTAGCTTGATAAAATCATATATATACATATAATTAACTTGATATGTGTCAAATTATTTCTTTAAAGTTATACACAATATGGCGATTGACAGGAAACACAAAGGGGAATCGCGAGGCGACCCCCCTTTTGTGTTTTTATCGTTACTTAAACCTCGCTGAATACAATATATTAATTATAGTCCAGCATGAAGTCACAATGATCAAACCTATTAATCCCCAAATTAGCTTGGCTTTTAATTTACTCATATCTTCACCACTTTTATAAGCATAAAAGTATTGTGTCACTACATAGACAAAGTATATGATGGCCGATATAGACGCCAGGCCCAATATGGGATTGACTATTTCTGTCAGCATCCAATTGAGTACTGTACTAGTCACTCCGTCCTCTGGACTTAATTCATTTAGCATATATTAATTCTATGTAACTGCACAATGGAGTGCTTCATATCTACCTCTGATTACAGACCCTCTGCTTGGTATATGTATCAGTACAACATTGCATACCATTAACTGTCTGACATGTAGCTGGGTCATAGGTACGTACTCCTGTGGGTATTTCTGGTACTGTGATCCTGCCACCCTGATCTATACCTGTAGCACTACCGAGGAAGGCCACCAATCCCCATATAGAAGCCTCGACGAAGAGCACCACTATAGCATACATCATATAATGCCACATCTTGGCTTTGTCTTCGCCGCTAGGCTTGAACATATACATAACCATCATCACAAAGAAAGCCACGACAGTAGCACCTATTAATAATGGTATGACCCTAGTTACCAAAGCTTGCATCAGGTCTATAAGGCCTAATAAATTCTGTCCAGCTTTTTCTGTAGGATTGGCTCCACCTACCTGAGCACTAGCTGATAATAATCCAGCACCTAATAATGATATTGACAAGAATAACTTTGTTGATAATTTGTTCGCTAATTTTTTCATATGTTTATTATTATTTAATTATACCAGTCAATACCTCATTTGCAAATGCCATTATCCCCGCTATTGAGACTATTATAAATAGTGCCAATATACCACCCCATATCATATTGGTATTACTTTTAAGCTCTGTGGGGCCCACGCTCGCTGTAGACATATAATACATACGTAGAAATAGCTGCCAAAAGACAAAAGCCAATAGCATAGCAATCATAAATGCCAAGAAATAAGTCCCCAATGCATTTGTAATTTCATCTATTATTTCTTTCATTGCTTTTCTACCATTACTTTCATTGCTTTATAAAGCGCGTCTACCATCCTTACATTCACGTGGGATGCCTTCACATCTGCCAGAAATACAATTGTAGTTGAATTCACAACCAGAACCTGTAGGCAATCCTCTTACTTCGCCTCCATTTGGACTCGGATCACTAGCTGGCCTTTTCGTACCTGTCACTGGTATAGTAGGCAGCGTAATATCCTTGTTCTTATAATCTTTGATCAGAGCATCCTGGAAGAATACTATAATACCCCATATGGATATCATCACAAATAATATAGCTATACCCCAAAATATAGTATTTTTGTTTTCTGCCATTTCTTTACCTCCTTGGCTGCGCAGCATACCACGGAATAAAGCCCAGAAGAAGGCTGCTATGGTCATACCGATTATCAGTCCTATGACACCTTTGGATATCAACCCTGTAAGGTCAGTAAAGAGACCAAAGAATATACCATCTTCCCCAAATGGTCTGCCAGATTGGGCGTGGGTGGTGTTTATGAGAAGTATATTGAGAAGAAAGAAAGAAAATGTTTTCATATTTAAATTATAATATATATATTGATTATTTGCACGACTTTATCCACCTATTGTGGTTTTAATGTCTACCTGATTTGGAACTTTATCTATTGAGGGCTTATTTTGATTATTATTTTGCTGTTCCGTATTATCTATTTGCCTTTCAAGATCCGCAAATGAGCCGACAATAGTATTGATAATAAATTTAACAGAGAAGAATATAAGTCCGGCAGACATTACTAACAGCAGCATTTTCTTGGTACTTTTTAATTCTCCAGGATTATCACTATACATTACAAAGCGAAATCCAATATAGACTAGTCCACCCACTAAAAGTATAGCAATAAATATTGTGCCTATATTAACCAGACTCTCATAAGCACTAAGCGCCATCGGATTATCAGCTGGCCCCTGAAATGGTGCCGCATAGGCCGTCTCTGAGAAAATAGAAGCCATATACAATAAAGAATAATTTACAAAATCAAAACTTTTATTAATCAAGTTACCTATTGGATCAAACACACTACCTTTCCAGCCCATAACTTTTAAAGCTATACGCATAATAGACCAGGCAAATACTAGTATAAGAGACCCTATGGCTATCATTTTGGCATCGCTCTTCACTTTGGCTAGGCCTTGCGGATTATTCAAATTCATAATTAATTGATAAGTCAAATAGAATAATGCCGCTGTCAATATCAAAGGGAAGACAACAGTTACTAGCAAGGCGAAAAATTTATTGGCGACTATTATCATGTCGGCTAGAGTACATGGTGTATTGTTGGCTATCGTGGCGCATGTGACTATACCTTTCATATTAATAAGTGCTTATATTATATAACTTTTTTAAACTAATCACAAAGCTGTTGACGGCTTCTGATATTTCTTTACGATTTGATATTATACTCTGGAACATATTATTTACCAACAAAGATGTTGTGTCTCTGTCTATATCATAAAATGGTTTGGCTAATAATATACTTTTACCTATAGTCTCGGCATATTGTGAGGCATCAGTACCCGCCAAAGTATCTTTGCGTGGACTGGGCTCACCGGCTATGGCGGCTATACTATTGGCAAAGTCTTTGTTGGATCCGAAAGTAAGGAAGGCATCCTTGGCTGCTGCTGGATTACGACTAGAATTAAGCATTGATATACCCAACACACGTGATCCTGTATAAAGCTTTTCCATATCTGGTACTTGAGGCATAAGCACATAATCAAATTGTAATTTAGGATTGTTATCCTGTATCAAATTATAGTCACTGATATATGCAGGATAATACATGAGGGCGTTGGAAGTAAAAGCAGTCAAAGCATCAGGCATACGTGGCGACCAAGTAAAGCTGTTCAGAGATGGATTACTAAACCCTGACATAAATCTGACTATATTGTCTATATAACTCGCCCCACCTTCAGAGCTGGAGCTTTCTAAACCTAGAGAGAATTCATATCCATTTTTGTACACAGTCTCTCCCCCCAATTGATTTACCAAGGTCATTACCATATCTTTGTTATAAGTATAATTGTTATAAGCTCCAAAAGGTATTATGGATACTTTGAATATACCAGCCACCGCTCCCTTTTCTGTATTTTCTTCAGCTATTTTAAGTATTTGATTCCAATCTTTAGGTGTATTTACTATACCAGCTTGATTTTGTAATTCTTTGTTATAAAAGAGCACCATGGTATCAATGCCCAAAGGGAAAGCTATTATGCCACTAGGTCGCAAAAATATTTGTGCGGCGTCAACATATATACTTTTATATTTTGTTTCTGTGTATTCTGTATATGGTGTTATATTTAAATAAGCTTCACTACTAAGTAACACATCATGAGTAGCAATAATTAAATCAGGGCCACTGCCAAATGAAATTGCTTGTGCCAATGACGACCTGAAAGAATCAGCAGGCAATTCAGTATATTCCATATTATAGCCAACTTTGGATGAGGTAAACTTTGACAAATATTGGTCCATCTTACTTTTAGACACTGTCCCCCATATAGAAACTTTGCCACTATATTGTGATTTACTGTTACTGTTACTTTGAAGTATAGGCACTCTACCACTAAAAACAAGTATAGAAAATATAGCAATAAATATAGTTATTCCTAACACTATTATTTTAAAAGGTGATATACGGTCCATGATTTTATAATTAAGTTATATTTTTATTCTACCTCTAATAAAAGCCCATAATGATGTGAACCAGCTGGTATATTGGATTTTACTTTAAAGCCATTCCTGTTTACAATATCCCTCATCTCGTCCTCTTTGATTATATAGTTTTCACCTGGACCTATTTTGTCAGCTTCTCGCCAATCCACTAGTATAACATAAGCATGTGGCTTGAGAGCTTTATATAAATATTGTAATACTTTATCTTTGTCATTAATCGCATGTAATATATTTATAAGTAATGCCCCATCAGCAGAAAGTGGCGCTATAGGCCAAGGATTTTCTATATTCATCTCCAATGTCTCTATATGATTTAAATTAAATGTAATAGCATTATGAGATAATAAATCCAATACATTTCTATTAATATCCATTGCTATGACTTTGTTTTTCAAATTTAATTTAGCAAGCTCTATACTATAAGCCCCCGATCCAGCACCCACATCCAAAATAGTATCACCAGAAAGTATTGGTAATTGCTTGATCATCTGATTTGGCATAAGGAAGCTCATATATTTATGCTATTATTTTATCTCTAAACTCTAGAACATGTATACGCGGCTCTACATTTTTAAATATATACTCTTTTATTTGTCCGACATCACCTTCCAGATTATCCAGTCTTCCCTCTATGCTATCCAATCTTCCTTCTATAGCGTCCAGTCTTACTTCTATGCTATCCAATCTAGTATTCATCCTATCCAATTGATTGTGTATACCACTTATAGCGTCACCATAGATCTTAAAGTCATCCCTTATTCCTTCTATTAAAACTAGCATACCTGCATGCCTTTGTTCATCCCATTCTTTAGCCATAGCATACAATGTAAATTGTGTTTCATTCACAATTTTATCTACATAATTCTGCTCAGCAGGCAAAAGAATTGTCTTATTATCTTTAATAACTTTCTTATTCATATACACAGTATATCATTAAAGCAAATTCAAACTAGCTATACTATCCCCATCCTTTGGTTTCATTATACGCACGCCTTGTGTATCGCGACCGAGTGTGGGTACATCTTTAATACCTGTTCTGATCACTACTGACCCTCTCGATATGGCTAATATTTCCTCTTCTGTACCCAATACCACTCTGGCCACCATTAGGCGCCCCGTCTTATCTGTTACCTTGACAGTTTTGATACCGCTACCACCACGCTTTTGTATTTTGTATTCTGAAAGCAAAGTCATTTTGCCATATCCATTACTTGTCATTATGAGTAATTTAGCACCTTTGCTATTGGCTGGTATGGATTGGGCTGATATTATAGTGTCATCTTTGTCTAGCTTCATAGCTATTACTCCTGCAGCTTGACGCCCCATAGCCCTCACGTCACTCTCAGCGAATCGTATGGACTGACCATCCACTGTGGTCAATATTACCGAGTCTTCTTCTCGAGTAAACACAGTATTGAGCAATTCATCGTTATTGTCGAGCTTGATAGCAATAATACCACTACGTCTCACATCTTTAAAGGCTTCTGAAGTACATTTCTTGACTACGCCATTCTTGGTTATCATCATAATATCACCCAATTCAGTCTTTTTGTCTTTACTCATTGGTAATATCGAGGATATCTTTTCTCCATCTGTTAATTGTATGAAATTCTGTATACTTTTACCACGTGTTGCACGTCTACCTTCTGGTATGTCATACATTTTAATCTGATACACACGACCCTTGTCAGTAAAGAATAATAAATCTGAATGTGTGCTGGTGGTTAATGATATAGTTACGAAGTCTTCTTCTTTGGTATCCAAATCCACCACGCCTACACCACCACGCTTTTGTACACGGAATTCTTCGGGATCAGTGCGCTTTATATATCCACCACTAGTAAATACAAGTACCGCCTCTTTGTCAGCTATCAGGTCTTCGGGATTAAAGTCTTTGGCTTTGTGAGTTACTATAGAAGTACGTCTCGCATCTCCAAACTTTTCTTTGGCTATTATTAATTCATCTTTGATAAGTTTTAGCATTTTCTTCTCACTCGCGAGCAGCATCTCTAGATGAGCAATAATTTCTTGTATGGCTTTTAATTCATCCTCTATTTTTTGCCTCTCAAGTCCAGCCAGACGCTGCAATTTCATCTCGAGTATTGCTGTAGCTTGCAATTCACTAAAATCAAATTTCTTCATCAAATTGACTCTGGCCTCTTCAGTATCTTTACTCTTTTTAATAAGTGCTATTATTTCGTCTATATGGTCCAAGGCTTTTTTAAGCCCTAGCAATATATGTTCTCTATCTCTAGCCTTTTGTAAATCATATATACAACGTCTCCTAACTACTTCTTTCCTATGGGATACAAATTCTTCTAAAGCAGTTTTGAGTGTCATGGTCTGTGGCACACCTTTAACCAAGGCCACTAAATTGAAATGAAAAGTACTCTCCAATTCTGTATGTTTGTATATATAATTCAATACCTTTTGTGGTTGCACTCCACTTTTAAGATCTATTACCACTCTTATATCTTTGGTGCTTTCATCACGCAAATCCCTTATACCTTCCAATTTCTTTTCTGATATAAGGTCAGCAATATTCTCAAGCAAGGCTGACTTTACTACTCTAAAGGGTATAGAGGTTATCACAATTTGGAATTGGCCATTTTTCTGTTCTACTATTTCTGCTTCACCACGAGTTAGCACTCCACCACGTCCTGTGGCATAGGCATGCCTGATATCTGATTCACCATATATAACAGCACCCGTAGGAAAGTCTGGACCCTTTACATAATTACACAAGTCATCAGTAGTGGCATGGGGATTATCTATCAAATGTATAGTAGCATCTATTAATTCATTTAAATTGT
>JAYVII010000016.1:0-5136 GCA_043770395.1 bacterium
TTTAGAAGTTTGTACTACTGCTACAGTAGGTAATTGGGATTGTATATATGATTTATCTAATCTATAATATCTAAATTAAATCATGCCAATATTCGCATTCATTATTGGCGCTTGTTTCGGAAGTTTTGCGAATGTAATAATGACAAGGCTAAATGCCTTGTCATTATTAACGAGAAGCAAATGCTTTTCTTGCGGCGCTAAGGTCAATAATATAGACAATATACCGGTAATATCATATTTGATATTACGTGGTAGGTGCAGACATTGCAAAAGTAAATTCTCTAGTCAATATATGTGGGTGGAATTGACTATGGGTATAGTGGGTGTCATCATATGGATGAAAGTGGCGGCTGTGGATATGCCATTATATATATCAATGATTAATTACTTTTTGGATTTATCACTCTTTACTATATTGATGTCTATAGCACTATATGATATCAAACATAAAATAGTACCTACACAATTATCATCCGCTCTTATTATTACTGGACTATTGATGATATTGTTCAGATTATATATTAGTCCTCTCGGATATGGACTGATGAACAACACCATAGAACATAATGCATTTATAGAAATTCTCGGTGGATTCGTGACGGCACTGCCATATGCTGTATTGTTTTTCTTTTCGCGTGGTAAGTGGGTGGGATTTGGTGATGTACTGGTATATGCTGGAGTGGGATGGGCGATGGGGCTAGTGAATGGATTGTATATATTCCTTTACTCGGTGTGGATAGCGGGACTATTTTCGTTGGCTTGGTATACTATGGAGAAAAATAAAAATGTTATGAAATTGGAAATACCTTTTGCACCATTCATTGCTATCGCTACATTACTCGTATATGTATACAACATGGATATATTGGGGATACACAATGTCATATTGTATGGATTCTAGGTTATAATGAAGAGATGAAGTATAGGAGAGGTTACACCCTAATAGAAGTCATAGTTACTATATCTATATTTATGGTACTGGCTAGTATTACCTTTGCTCAAAATCCACAAGGCTTTGATAAAATTAGATTTAATACTTATACTCATGAGCTGATTATAAATATGAAGCAATTGCAAATATTTGGAGCTGCTGCAGGTGATGTATTATCCAATAAAGTCAAAGGTGCAGGCATAAGGTTTACCAAGTCTAATACATTTTTTGCTGTTAGGCCGGCTACACCATTTTATGATAAAGTTAGCACTGCTCTTGGCGAAGAAAACAATAGTGTAAGTACTTCTAATTTGTCTATGGATGTTGGAGAGAGTATTACTAATAGTACTATGCCTTTTGCCTATGAGAATAAAGTCAAAGTGGACTTTATTTGTTCAGAGGCACAATTCATTGCTTCACGTCCTGACAATACGTTTAATGTTAATTGCAACAGCATTACAGCTGACGCTCTGGTTATTAGGCCCAATACTAAATTTAATGTGTTTCTTGATTCTATGAATAGTAGGACTATAGAAAATCCCTCTGCAGGCAATACATTGTATATACAGTTGTCATATGCAGGGCTCGATAGCAAAAAGTGTATATCCATCAAAGACAATATCATATCAATAATAAGTAATAGAGATAATGATGATTTTGGCTGTAGAGCTAATTAATTTGATAAAATTATGTATAAAAATATTTTATTAAAAATAAATAAATTGATAATTAGAAAGCCGATAATAAAGAATATCAACAGAGGCTTTACTTTGATAGAGCTGATGGTTTCTATATCTTTGTATACCGTTATAGCCTCGGTACTCATATCTACTGTATTATTGCTGGCCAATGTAAATGTTAGGCTTAGAAATAGTGTATTTGCACTTAATGATATGAATTTGTTCCTCGAATCGTTACAAAGAGATATAAAAATGGGTAGCAATTTCCGTTGTGATAATAATAATGATGGTATAGCCCCATACGTAGAGGTATTGGGAGCCAATTCTAGAGCCATACCTAGTGATTGTATATTTGATAGTACGCTCGTCACCTCACCCACCAGAGGCGGTGGCAGCAGACTGATATTTAAAATGCAAGATGGTACTTATGTATTATATACAGTAGACAACACCAGAAATATTAAAATTGATAAATATAATACTGTGGGTGCTATTAGTAGTACTGGATATGTGTTTGAAGGTGCTGCAAATAGTAATAATATAAAGATATCTTCACTAAGATTTTATGTGGATGGTACAGATCAAACAGACGGACGTCAGCCCACAATAACTATAAAGATAAGTGGCTATAATGGAGCCAGAGATAATCGTGGTAATTTAATAGATAGACCAATAGAACAACAGTTCACTATCACACCTCGCAGCCTGGACGGCTGATATAGTTTTATCCCATCCCCAACCCTTCCCGAAGGGAAGGGAGAAATAATAATATGAAATTTTATAAAATGATAAAAGAATATAAAAATAAAAAAAGAGGCTTCACTATTATAGAGGCTCTGATATCTATTACTATTATGACTGTGATATTTGGCGCGCCCATATCTTTATCATTTAAGATGAATTCACAGTTTGACTATATACAAAAGAAAATGATAGCTAATAATTTGGCCCAAGAGGGTGTAGAAATAATAAATGCTTTCAGGTCAAATGCCGCCATATCATGTCTGCGTAGCGGAGATTGTGACCCCAGCAATATGTCGCCCTTTTGGACTGATGGTGTGAACGGATTTATAGCAAAAATGATTACAGCATGTCAAAGCTCGCCTTGTGCCATAGATTTGGAAGGACTAGATAAAGGTATCAAGGCTGATGGCAGTATAGACTATACGCAATTCATAGCTGCGACTAATTGTGCAAGCTTATATTCACATGACGTAGGACCATATACTTGCAGATCTCAAACTGGCATGACAGGAGAGTCGCCTAGCGGATTTGCTAGGTATATAATGGTAGAAAGGTATAATGACACAGCAACTAATCCAATGTCCGCCAATACAGAGTTATTGGTGATTTCTGGTATAAAGTTCTACTCTGGTGGAGAAGAGAAAAAGGTGGAAGTAAAAGCTATACTTAAAACCATAAATTAATATGTCTAATATAAATTACAAAAAAGAATATAAAACTAAGTATTATTTTTATAAAAGAGGGTATACTTTGGGTCTGACTATGGTAGTAGTCAGCACTGTGTTACTCATTACTTTGTCTATATATTCACTTATGTATTCAGAATTCAAAGTTTTGGGCATAGGAGATAAAAGCATGAGAGCATATTACAATGCAGATATAGGCATAGAATGTGTCAAATTTTATGAAAATCAATATACAGAACCAGGTAGTAATCCAAATGCACTCGATAGCGTGGCTGCTGGAGGTGTCCCAACTACTGGATTCTTTTTGGCTGCAGGCTCAAATCAAATCACTTATGGTAACAATCGGTATCGTGGCAACATAGAATGTGGTGGAGATGTAGAAATTAAAAGTAATATTCTTAATAGAGATAACTTGACGGGCATTGATCCAGTATATGTAACTTTACCAAATATGCCAGGACAATTTCTATTGACCAAATTTAAAATAAAGAATACAGACCTAGACCTATGCACTGATGTGAAGGTTTATAAAACATTAAGCAATATTAATGCCCTTACTGTGGTGTCCACCGGCTATAGCTCTTGCTCTACTGCAGGAGAGCTGAGAATATCCAGAGAGGTGGTATATCAGAGAGGCTTTAATAATTAGCTGCTGTATGCTACAATGCATGGTGCAAGGCCCTATCGTCTATCGGTTAGGACACATCCTTCTCAAGGATGTAAGCAGAGTTCGACTCTCTGTAGGGTCACATTCAACAAGTAGCACAAGAAGATAAAATTATGCATGAATTACTAATATTAAACAAGGAATATATAATAATAGCCCACGTATTGTCTGTAGTGGTTGGGATGGGAGGAGCCATAATTACGGATGTTTTATTCGTATATTTCGCATTTAACAAAAAGCTGTCTTTTTTTGAGATTAAGACTATGAGACTTTTATCAAAGGTAGTGATGTGTGCCTTGTTATTCATTGTGGTAACTGGAATATTCGTCTTTTTCACAAATACAGAAAAATATTTGAACTCTGCAAAGTTTTTGACTAAAATGACAGTGGTCACTATATTATCGGTAAATGGCGTCTTGCTACATTTTTTAGTTTTTAGGCATTTAAAAGATAGAGATTATCTTATTGGACTTAAAAATAAAAATTTACGAAAGCTGGCTTTTGCTTTTGGGGCGATATCTGTTGTATCTTGGTTGACAGCCATGTCTTTGGGCGTGTTAGATAAGATCACTATTACCTATACTCAAGCTATATCAATTTATCTGTTTGTTTTGTCAATAGCCATAATGATGTCTCAGATTATACATCAATACTACGAAACAAAAAAGTAAGACAATACTAAATACTTTTAATAGAATACAATTATTATACAGCTAGTCAATATATGCGTAAAATCCAGCAATATATGGCTTTTTTTGGTATTTAGCTTGACAAAATATTATAAGTATGCTATATTACTTGACATGGGGTGGGGTGATAGGGTAGTATATACTCTATTCACTCAAAGTGATTCAAAACACGGAAGTTGATAGAGCTAAACTATCACACTATGACAAAAATATTCAAAAAGTTCGGTATAGTATTAGCCATATTACCAGTATTATCAACAGGCACTATACCCAGTATCGATCTGTCTAATGATTCAAATAGCACTAACACTATGGAGATCATAAGACAAGGGAGAGCTGATGTGATTAACTCTTATTATAGAGAGAGATCAATGCCACTAGCTGGCCAAGGTATGAATTTCGTTCTTGTTAGTGAAAAGTATGGTTTGGACTGGAGATTATTACCCGCTATCGCTATACGCGAAAGTAGTGGTGGTAAGGCTGCATGTTATAACAATCCTTTCGGTTGGGGATCATGTAAAATTAAGTTTAAAAACTATAATGAAGCCATGGAGTCAGTAGGTAGAAATCTGGGAGGAGCTAATCCTAACACCTCTAGATACTATGCCGGTAATAGTAGTAAACAAAAGCTTTATTATTATAACGGTACAGTGATGCCTACATATCCTGATGAGGTGCTCGACATAATGAGTAAGATATCAATTAAGGAATAACATAAAAGGGCGGTCGCGTAGCGACC
>JAYVII010000017.1:0-5125 GCA_043770395.1 bacterium
CTGGAGCCTTCGCTATCGGTACCACCTACAAAATAATAGCCATCGGCACTACAGACTTCACTCTGATAGGTGCAGTGTCCAACACCGTAGGACTAACATTCGTCGCTACTGGAGTAGGAGTAGGTACTGGTACAGCACTTCCAATGATTACAGGAGGTAATAATACAGCGAATGGAGTGAGTTCACTCTTTTCCAACACCACTGGCGTACAAAATACCGCTAATGGTAATGGCTCCCTCTATTCTAACACCACTGGGACAGCTAATACCGCCAATGGCTATCAATCCCTCTTCACCAACACCACTGGAAGTAGTAACACAGCAAATGGCGTTCAATCCCTCTACTTCAACACTACTGGGTCAAGTAATACCGCCAATGGCTATCGATCCCTATACGCCAATCTCACTGCCGTCAACAACACCGCCACCGGCAATGGCTCCATGGGTAACCTCTCCAACACCACCGCAGGATCATTCTCCATCGGCATCACATACAGAATAACAGTCATAGGTACTACGGACTTCACCCTGATTGGTGCCACTGCTAACACTGTCGGACTGACCTTTGTCGCTACTGGTGTAGGAGTAGGTACTGGTACAGCCTTACCGATGATTACGGGTGGTAATAATACCTCTAATGGAGTGAATTCCCTCTACTTCAACACCACTGGAAGTAGTAACACAGCAAATGGCGTTAATTCACTCTTTTCCAACACCACTGGAATCAACAATGTCGCGAATGGATATCAATCCCTCTTCACCAACACCACTGGAAGTAGTAACACAGCTAGCGGCTTTCAATCCCTATTCCTCAACACCACTGGAATCAACAATGTCGCCAATGGTAATGCCTCCCTCTATTCTAATACCACTGGAATCAATAATACCGCCCTAGGATATCAAGCCGGGAATAATCAAACAGCAGGGAACAACAACATAATCATAGGAGCCCTAGCCAATGCCCTCAGCCTTACTGGATCCAATCAAGTACAAATGGGTAATGCCGCTATAACTTATGCTGGTATACAAGTAGCCTGGACAGTGACTTCGGATAGGAATCTTAAAGACGATATCAAAGACAATCCTCTGGGACTAGACTTTATACGTGATCTGCATCCTGTGGACTATATAAGGAAAAATAATGAAAAGAGAGAAATGGGATTAATAGCTCAAGACCTAGCCGCTACACTAGAGAAACATAATTATACTGGTGGTGGTATTATATCTCACTCCTCTACCTCTACAGCCACCACTACAGACCAATCAGGTAATGAAATCACCGTCACCACCCCCTCGATATACAGCGTACGCTACAATGATCTGTTCGCACCGATAATTAGGGCTATACAGGAAATAGTAGCTAAATTGGAGTCATTGTCAGAGCTGTTGGTGACGAAGAGAATACAAACTAAAGAAATGTGTCTCGACGATTTATGTATTACTAAAGAAGAATTGAAGAAAATATTGGAAAGCTCGAGTATAAAATCCACTACAACCCCCACCCCCACCCTCCCGCAAGGGGAGGGAGCCACATCCTCAGCTACAGCTACACCGTCAGCTACAGATTCATCCCCTCTCCCAGCCTCTCCCTCAAGGGAAGAGGAGCCAACCCCAACACCAGCTCCGAAACCAGCTCCAGTTACATCAGAGCCATTACCAGTGAAAGTACCCGCCGTGCCAGCGACAGCACCAGTAGAGTAGAAGGAGTATCAGCGATAGTAATGATAGAGACTGTTAGGTAGGTTATAATAAAAGTAATTAGGAGAAAATTTGAAGCCTTGATATAATTAAAATATGGTAAAGAAGACTAATTTAAAAACAGCAGAAAAAGAATATGTAGACCAAGTAGTAAATGAAACTCAAACTGCTCTGTATGCCATGGCCAAAGAATGGGACGAGCAGAAGCATGCTAGTGTGTTAATGATGATGGAAAAGATCAGAGATGACTTCAGAATTTATGGTGATGCAATTAGTGGTATACATGATAATATAAAAAGTATAAAAGATGATATATCTATAATGAAAGACGATATATCGGTACTAAAAGAAGATGTGTATATACTAAAAGAAGATGTTTCAATAATGAAAGACGATATATCGGTACTAAAAGAAGATGTGTATATGTTAAAGGGTGATGTGGGACAAATAAAAACTTATATATTTGATAATGTAGAGCCACGTATACATGTGCTGGAGTTCAGAGATAGAGAGATGGCCTAGTCTTTGTGCATTTAATGCTCCCCTTGAGGGAGCTGCCCAACGGGCTGAGGGGGTTGAGTGAATGTGTGGGTGAATAAAATTTGGTAAAAATTATAAAATATGATATCATATACCGTATGACTAAAAATATTAATGATATAAACATAGAAGACTTGGCGAAAGTCGGAATGCAATACGGCTATTCCAAGACAAGGCGTCACCCTAGTGCCAAAGGTTTTATTGATAAGACATTAAATGGTATAGATACCATAGATTTAAAATATACAGCCAAACAAATGATAGAGGCGACAGAAATGCTGAAGGCTGTACAGATTGCTGGCAAGACTATACTTTTTGTGGGGGTCAAGCCAGAATTACGTCCACTGATCAGACAAATTGCTTTATCTATTAATGAGCCGTATGTAACAGAGAGATTCATCGGAGGATCTCTTACCAATTTCCCACAGATGAAGAAGAGAATAGATAAATTACATGATCTTTTAAAAAAGAAAGAGAAAGGGGAGCTGTCTGTATATACCAAGAAGGAGCAATTATTAATAGAGCGCGACATTGCCAGATTGGATAGGAATTTCGGAGGTATGTCCAGCATGACTAACTTGCCAGGAGCAATAGTAATGATAGACTCACGGCATGAGAATATGTGTCTGACAGAGGCTAATTTATTAGGTATACCTGTAGTGTCATTATCAAATACTGATTGTGATATAAGTAAAATCTCTAACCCGGTAATAGGCAATGATGGTAATATGGCCTCTATGGAATATTTCCTTAATTTTATAAAATCTGCTTTACAAAAATAATAAATAAATTATATTAATAATGTAATTTAAGTATAAAAAATATATGGATATAGTAAAAAAGCTAAGAGAAGAAACAGGTTTATCTTTTGCTGAGATTAAAAAAGCCTTGGATGCTAATAGTGGTGACGAGACCGCAGCACGCGTGGCTTTAATTGTACGTGGAGCCGAGCAGGCAGCCAAAAGGGCCGACAGAGAAATAGCAGCGGGTTCTGTGGTTGCCTATGTGCATAGCACAGGCACTATAGGAGTAATGGTCAAGCTGGGCTGTGAGACGGACTTTGTAGCTAAAAATGACGAGTTCAAGGCCCTAGCTTATGATTTGGCTATGCATATATGTGCCATGAATCCAACAAGTATAGAAGATTTAATGTCCCAAGCATTTATCAAAGACCCAGAGTTAACAATCAAAGAAAAAATAGATGGTGCAGTGCAGAAATTTGGCGAAAATGTACAACTTGTGGAGTATGTGAGGTATAGTATATAATGCAAATATTTTTTTTAATTATAATAGTTATAGCAATATTAGCAATAGCTTTTATGCTTTTTGTTAATTATAAAGCCATAAAAAAAGAAGAAGTAGAAATTATAAATGATAATAGAAATATAGTATTACTCAAGCAATATGCATTAGTATTTTATAAATTTATAATAAAAAAGATAATTAAATATTTTAAATTTATTATACAATATATTTTACACATATTGGTGAGAGTGTTATATTTTATTAATATTTTGACAGATAAAATATATGCCAAAAGTCGCAATACTTTTGTGTATTCAGCTACCAAAAATCGTTCGTCAGTTACGCATTTTTGGAATCATTTAAAGGTATATAAAAGAGAGATAGACAAAGAGAAGGAGGATTGACATTAACTGTGTTTTGTATATAATGTATATATGATACAAGATAAAATTAAAATTTTAAAAAATACAAATATAGAGCTTATGTATAAAAAGGCTAGTGATTTAAACACATTAACACGTGGTGAAATAGTTTTGTCTACCTATGAAAAAAGAAAATTTAAGAAAATAAAAAGTGAAGTAGAATCTGGAGATTTTGTGTTATTGGAGGACTTTTTAAAAAATTAGTAGTAGAAAATCTAAAATGAATAATTACTATGTCATTTTATCAAGGAATAGTATTAAATCTCTTAATAAAATAGATGTTAAATATACAGATAAAATAAAGACCTTTTTAAAAAGCCTAGAAATGGGGCCGTATGTAAATGGTTATGATATAAAAAAGATGGCAGGGGAGGACGGTATGTATCGTTGTAGAATAGGTGTGTATAGAGTTGTATATACTGTAAAAAATAACGAAGTAATTATTGTGGTTTTGGACATCGACCACAGGAAAGACATATATAAGTAAATGTGGGGTGTGTGTGCTTGCTTTTTTATTGTTTATCTGATAGTATATGAGAACTGTTATTTGAAAATTAAATATCGATACATAAACAAATTGTACGTAGCTTTATTTTGTCCTGTTTTTATTTTAAGAGTTTGATCCTAGCTCAGGATGAACGCTGGCGGTGTGGATAAGGCATGCAAGTCGAACGGAACTAATCAGACGGAAATTATGAGTGAGTCAAACAAGTAGCAATACAAGGGAGATAAGCAATTAATGAAAGTCTGACAGTTTAGTGGCGAACGAGGTAGTAATATCTAGGAACGTACCCCCGAGCCGTGAATAGTCCATCGAAAGGTGGGGTAATACACGATGGTCTCGCAAGAGTAATGATTTATCACTCGGGGAATGGCCTGGACAGTATCAGCTAGTTGGTAAGGTAATGGCTTACCAAGGCTATGACGCTTAGGAGAGGTGAGAGCCTGACCTCCACCGGTGGGACTGAGACACGGCCCACACACCTACGGGTGGCTGCAGTCGAGAATCTTCCGCAATGGACGCAAGTCTGACGGAGCGACACCGCGTGATGGATGAAGTGCTTCGGCATGTAAACATCTTTTATGAGGGAAGAAGTATATTGACGGTACCTCATGAATAAGGACCTGCCAAACTCGTGCCAGCAGCAGCGGTAATACGAGTGGTCCAAGCGTTATCCGGAATTATTGGGCGTAAAGAGTGCGTAGGTGGTAATGTTAGTC
>JAYVII010000018.1:0-5100 GCA_043770395.1 bacterium
AAGCTTCCTTCTACAGAGGTACGCATGATACCTGATACAGCCTTTGCTACAATAGGTGAAGTTTCTAATGGTGAACATCATTTGGTAAAATTGGGTAAAGCTGGACGTAATCGTTGGCTGGGTGTACGTCCCACTACACGTGGTAGTGCTATGAATCCAGTAGACCACCCATATGGTGGAGGTGAAGGTAAGCAGCGCCGTGGTACCAAGAGACCCAAAACTAAATGGGGCAAAACTACAGGAGGAAGAAAGACCAGAACTCCTAAGAAATACTCAAATGTACACATTGTATCTCGAAGGCAAAATGGTGTGCGTAATAAAGAATCTAAACTATAATTGCATATTCCTAGAAATATGATACAATAATTAATCAAAACTATGTCGAGATCACTTAAAAAAGGACCATACGTGGACGAAAGAGTACTTAAAAAAGTATTAGGTAAAAAGCCCGAAGATACAGGTATTATAAAGACCTGGATTAGAGCTACTGATATATCACCAGAAATGGTAGGATTTACTTTTGGTGTGTATAATGGACAAAAGCATATAGAGGTATTAGTAACTGAAGATATGGTAGGTCACAAATTAGGCGAATTCTCTCCTACACGTAAATTTATACGTCATGGAGGTAAAATGCAAAAAGATTTGGATCAAAAGAAAAAGCAGACTGAAATTGATGCTGCAAAATCTGCCAAAGCAACTACAGATACAAAGAAAAAATAAAAAAATAATATTATTAATTAAAGAATTATGAAAGCAACACTTAAAAATTATAGACAGGCGCCTCGTAAAGTCAGACTAATAGCTGATATGATAAAAGGCAAAAGAGTAGATATGGCCCTAGCTCAATTGGATCACCTCATTAAAAGAGGCTCATTGCCTATGAAGAAATTATTATTAAGTGCTGTTGCTAATTCTAAAAAGAATACTAAAGATTTAACTATATCAACAACTACAGTTGATAAAGGTGTAGTGTTGAAGAGGATGATGCCTCGTGCTATGGGCCGTGGATTTCCTATACACAAACATACAAGCCACATTACTATTAATTTAAAGGAAAATAAATAATATGACACACGTAGTACATCCATATGCACATAGATTAGGCATACTTCGCGATTGGAAGTCGCGCTGGTTCTCTGAACGTGATTATGCTAAAAATCTAAAGGCTGACGTCATGGTAAGAATATTCCTTGAGAAAAAGCTTCGCGCTAATTATATCTCTAGCATAGAAATAGAAAGAAATGAAAAGACTTTCAAAATAATGATTTCTACTAGTCGTCCAGGAGTATTAATCGGTCGCGCTGGAGACGGAGTAGAGACTTTGAAAAAATCTATACTAAAAGAAATGAAGAGATTGAAATTAGATGTTCCATCTGATTTCAAATTAGATATTTTGGAAGTTAGAGATCCAGAAGCTGATGCTAATATAGTGTCTCAAATGGTCATGGAAGGCATAGAGAAGCGTTTGCCATTTCGTAGAGTTTTAAAAACTACTATAGAAAAAGTCATGGCTAATAATAATGTGTTTGGGGCGAGAATAGCAGTCTCAGGCCGTTTGGGTGGTGCTGAAATGGCCAGACGTGAAGAGATCAAGCGTGGCTCTATACCGTTGCAAACACTAAGAGCGGACGTAGACTTTGCTCTGGCTCGTGCTAATATGACCTACGGTGTGATAGGTATAAAGGTCTGGATATATCGCGGTATGAAGTTTGATAATAAAGTAATTAATTAAAAATATATGTTATTCCCAAAGAAAGTAAAACACAGAAAGTGGCAGACGGACAGGAAAAGTCCTGAGAGGATGGTACGCCCAGAAACAAAAGGTATAGAAATATCTTTCGGTTCTTTTGCGCTCAAGGCAGAAACTCAGTCTAGGGTATTGTCCAATCAAATTGAAGCTGCTCGTCGTGCTATGACTAGACATGCAGGCAAAACTGCCCAGATCTGGATACGTATATTTCCGGACCGCCCCTTTACCAAAAAGGCAGCCGAAGTCCCAATGGGTAAAGGTAAAGGTAACCCAGAAGGATTTTGTTTTGATGTCAAGCCAGGACGTGTACTTTTTGAAATTGATGGTGTGAGTGAAGAGGTGGCTCGTGAGTCACTCCGAAAAGCAGGCTGCAAATTACCAGTTAAGACCAGAGTAATATCTCGCCAATAATAACATAGAAATATATGTCAAATTTAACAAATAAGAAAAGATTGGAAGGTGTAGTTACAAGTGATAAGATGGATAAAACTGTCACAGTGAATGTGACTCGCTATATCAAGCATCCAAAATATGGTAAATACTATACCACAGACAAAAAGTATAAAGCTCATGACGAGAGCAATGCTTATAAAGTAGGAGATAAAGTAATAATAGAAGAGACTAGACCAATATCCAAGGATAAGTCCTTTAAGGTAGTTAACGATTAATTAATAAATATATGATACAAGCAGGAACTAATGTAAAGATAACAGACAATACCGGAGGAAGCTTTGGTCGTGTTTTCAAGGTGCTAAAAGGTAGTAAGCGCAGATATGCCAGAATAGGTGACCTAGTAGTGTTGTCAGTCAAGGTAGCCCAGCCGAGAAAGGCCACCAAGAAGAAAGATATAGTCTATGGGCTTGTGGTACGTCAAGTACAGCCCTACAGGAGATGGGACGGATCTTATATATCTTTTGATGACAATGCAGTGGTACTTGTGGACCCTAAGAAATTGGAACCCAGGGCAGGTCGTGTGTTTGGTCCCATACCAAAGGAAATAGGAGATACTGGTATACCGGGGTATAAGAAAATTGCATCATTAGCGCCAGAAATAATATAATTTAAATATATGCAAGTCAAAAAAGGAGATAAAGTAAAAGTAATAACTGGTACAGCCAAAGGTTCTGAAGGTGTAGTGTTGTCTGCTGATACAGCGACTAACAAAGTCACTGTAGAAGGAGTCAATGTCAGTCCCAAGAAGACCAAGGATCCTCGCACAGGCAAGGTGACCGCTACGATGATAGCCAAGCCAATAGACGCTTCGAATGTGAAGAAGATATAATGGAAATAGCCTGTGGACTATGGAATTTCCACTTGAAGGTTAGGAGTTAGAAACTTTAGAGAGCGGGAGAGGGTGGGTTGTTGAGGGGTAAATGGGCAACGGGTCTAGTGATGATCATCAATATGAGAGAGATTTTTAAATGGAGGAAGAAAAGAAATAGTCATATTTTAGAATTACTGAAGTATTCTTATAAATTTTCTGGAGAAAGGAAGCCCCAAGTTTATATTGCATATTTTTTGTTTTTATTGAGAAATATATTTGACCAAGCTGATATATTAGTTGTCGGATATTTGTTTAACATTATGCAGACTGAGGGCATTACAGAAGGCAACATAAACAAAATACTTCTATTGCTTTTGTCTTTATTAATAATAGAGATTATATTTTGGGTTACACATGCGCCAGGTAGAGTGTTAGAAGAATATAACGGCCAATATGCTTCAAATGCTTTTCGTAAATATCTCTATGTTAATACTTTAGCCTTACCATTAGCATTACATAATGAAGAGCACAGTGGTAAAATAATTAGCAGAATAAGCAAAGGCCAGCAAGGTCTCTATAGTTTCTGGTCTAACTTTTCTATGACTTTCAAGTCTGTATCCCAGACATTGGTGGTATTGATTGCTTTACTAATTTTTGATTACAGGTTTGCTATTGCTGGTATAATAATTTTTGGAATTACTACTTATATAATTACATTTTTTGATAAAAAGATCGATAGAGCTGGAGATGAAATTGAAAAAATTGATAATACTATATCGGCTATAGTTTACGACACTATAGCAAATATAACTACTATTAAAATGTTATCTTTATCAGCTCTGATAAACAGTTCTCTAGATAAGGAGGTTGACCTACAGTATAAAATCTTTAAAAATAGAGCTATAAATATAGAGCTAAAGTGGATTACTCCAGCGCTAGTTGGTAAATTCTTTATAGTTGGTGTATTGCTTTATTATGTAAATTTTATTTATATAAGTGGAGCCACTTTGATGATAGGAACATTATATACTTTGTATGGTTTCCTGGGGAGATTACATTATTCATTATTTGATTTGGCTCAAATTTTACATAAAGTAAACAGAGATTATTTAGGGATTAAAAATAGTAAATTACTTTCTGGTAATTTCCACTTGATAGACAACAAAAATGTCCAACAGATCACCAATATACAATCTATTGAGCTGAGTAATTTACATTTCAAATACAGCGAAGCTTTTGATTTGCATGTTGATCATTTGAAATTGGAGAAGGGGAAGAGCTATGCCTTTGTCGGGGAGAGTGGATGTGGCAAGACAACTATGATGAAGATCTTGGCCTCGCTAGTGGAGTGTGAGGGGTATGAGATGCGGGTGGCTCCCCTTCCCTTCGGGAAGGGGATGGGGGATGGGATGAGTCTCGATAACATCCGTGACTCCATCATGCTCATACCGCAGGAACCTGAACTATTTTCCAATAGCATCAGAGAAAATATTACACTGGGATTGCCATATAGTGAGAGAGAAGTGAATGACGTACTCGATATGGTAAATATGCGTGAGACTGTGGAGGAATTACCAGAAGGTATAGAAAGTAAAGTCTATGAGAAAGGTGTCAATCTCTCTGGTGGGCAGAAGCAAAGGCTGGCGCTGGCGCGTGGTATACTTTTTGCTAGGGACAAAGAAATAATATTGCTCGATGAGCCCACAAGTAGCGTGGATCAGGATAATGAAGAGCATATATATAAATCACTTTTAAACTTATCAAAAGAAAAGATACTGATATCGAGTGTACACAAACGTAATTTACTTACTATGTTTGACCACATCGTTTATTTTGAGAAAGGGAGGATTACAAAAGTGCAATAGAATAATCAGTATGATTAATTATAAAAGATAATTAATCAAAATTTAAAATTAATGCTATAATGTCTATATATGGAAAAAGCTAAATTTAAAACGGGAGATATGGTGGAGGGGTCTATGGTGATAACTTCTAAATATGATGGATATGTGAGAGTTATTAGGGGTAAGGGTGAGGTGATATCAATATTTATTGACCACGCTAATTTACACGGTGCATTACA
>JAYVII010000019.1:0-5097 GCA_043770395.1 bacterium
CCATCACCAATCATTTGTTTGGTGAATTCACTAGAGTCTGGCATTCTATTGTTGTTCTCATCTCCCGTGTATTCCAATTTATACGGAAGCTCATTTGTAAAAAGTGTAGCACCATTAAAATGAGTAGCTATTAACTTTTTCAAGCCTAAATGTTCAAAATTTTGGCTAAAATATTTTACAAAATTACTTTCTCTAGGATCATCACAATTACAAAAGACTACCTTGCCACGAAATTGATCTTTGTAATGACGCAACTCATTAGAAATGTCTTCTAGTTGAGTATAGAACTCATCCTTCTTGGCTTTACTAGCACTATGTAGATTCTTATTTGTATTACTTTTTGATGCTCCCATATAATCAAGAAGATCTGGGTATTTACTGGAACAAATTGCACCAGAAGTCTTGGCTCCGTGAGTAGGGATCGAACCTACGACCAACTCGTTAACAGCGAGCTGCTCTACCTCTGAGCTATCACGGAATATTTTATTTTACATAGCTTTACTTTGCTACAACGCTTGCGCTCGCTGGCTATTTCTTTTGCCTCTGAGCTATCACGGAATAAGCACATTATACCATATTAGATATAAAATGCAAAAGCTAAATTGGCACCTTCAACAACTAATCTTTTACATTTTCCACCACTTTGTAAAAGAATAAGGAATATATAACAACTAGATGCTATAATAAAGACATCCCCAAAGTGGCGGGGGACAAATCAATAAAAAGGGAACAAATCAATTCAATAAAAAATATGAAAAAAGGAATAGCCATGTTAAGTTTGGGTGCTATGTTAATGAGTGTGTCGGCCATGGAGGTATCTGGTACAATGGGTATGAATAAAGCGGTGACTAGTAGCAGTACCTCAGAAGCAAAGTCTGTAAAGTACGCCTGTGGTGCTGCAGCAATAGATAAAAGAGAGACTGCAATAATCTCAGCTTCTGACGCCAATGCTGTCGCTATTAAAAGTAGTTTGATAGCTAGGAAAGAAGGTCTTATAAAATTATACACTGAGGGTAAAACAGACGGTAAGAAAGATGAACGCAAAGCTGTGTGGTCAGCATTTTCATCATCTACCCGCTCTGCTATGAATGATATGAGGACAGCTCGTAAATCTGCTTGGAATACTTTCCAAAAAGATATGCAAGCTTGTGGTATAAAGTCCAACAATGAGAAGATGGAAACTATCTCAGTTCCTATTGCTTATTAAGCTTATAAAATATAAAATAGCGGACCCTTATCCGCTATTTTATATTAAACCCCTTCTGCCCACACATTCACCCCTTCCGTCATTTCGCTATCGCTCAATGCCACCTTCCCAGTGGGAAGGATTAAATACCAAATAAATTCTTGGAATTTAATAATAATTGTTCATGAAGATTTTCTTTTGAAATATTTTTAAGCTCGGCTATTTTATTTATTATTATTTCTATATTTAAAGGAGTATTTATTTTACCCACTCTCTTACCTTGATTATCACGCGGCACTACATATGGACTATCGGTCTCTGCATGTATACTTTCTAATGGCAGAAACTTTATCATCTCATCATATTCATGTGTAATAGTAATAACTCCTCCCAAAGAAAAATTAAAACCTAAATCTATAAACTTTTTTGCTATTTCAATATTACCCACAAAGAAATGTACATTCCCAGCCTCACCCCCCGCCCCCCTCTCCAAAGGAGAGGGGGAGAGCATCGATATCATATCCCAATAAGCGTCCATACCATCAATATTATCTATTTCGTTTTTTGCGCTTGGTCTACCGTGTAGCATCAATGGTAAATTATTTTCTCTAGCAAAATCTATTTGCTTTATAAAAAGATCTTTCTGTCTATCTTTTTCTTTTTTTATATAATCCTGACTTTCTATTTTATTTATATTTTCTTTATATAGATAATAATAATCCAATCCGCACTCACCTATTGCTACACATTTTTTATTTATTAATTCTTTGAATTTACTTTTATTAAATTCTGCGAATGCGTCATCGCATGGATGCACTCCGATAGTATAATAAATATTTTCATATTGATCTGCTAACTTTTTAGCCGCAAGGCTACTCTCATAATCAGTTCCTATGGTTATGGTATAGATATTATTTTCTTCAAGAGAATTTATCAATTCATATCTAATATAATCAAAGGATTTATCATGTATATGGCTATGTACGTCTATATATTTCATATTACACAAAGCATAACAGAAAAGTAGCTTTTTTCAAAATAGTATATGCTATAATATAAATATGAAAGAAAAAATATTATTGTTCTTTTTATATTTCTTAATAGCTCTCATAGTCTTATACTTATTAAGTATCATTTATCAAAAATTAACAAGTAAAAAAGTTATGTTAAATCAAATAGTAAATACCGAAGAGTATGATAAGAAGTACGCCAAAATAGTTTTGGCTGGAGGATGTTTCTGGTGTACCGAGTCCGAGTACAATCATCGTGATGGTGTGATGGCGACCATATCTGGGTACACAGATACAAATAAAGACAATCCCAGCTATGAAGAAATAAGTAATCAAAGTGACTCATCTGGTAATAAGCTAACAGGCCGTGAGGCCGTGCTTGTATACCATGATAAAGATAAAATTAAATTAGAAAATATATTAGATATATATTGGAAACATATAGATCCAACTGACGCTACCGGGAGCTTCGCTGATCGTGGACATCAATATACTAGCGCTATATATTATTTTAATAATGAACAAAAAGATACAATATTAAAATCTCGAGACAAAGTACAGAAATATATAAACGAAAGTCCAAAATTTACAAAAGATAATAATCTAAAAAACAGCAAAATTGTAACTGAAATACTTCCTTATAAAAATTTCTTCCCGGCCGAGACTTATCATCAGGACTATAGCGAGAAGAATCCAGTGCGTTATGAGTATTATCGTAACGGCTCGGGACGAAATGAATTTATTAAATTACATTGGCCAAATGGCATGATAGAAAATAAAAGCATAGACTCTTCTTTGCTTAATTCAAGCTCTACAAACACTAGTAAAATAGCAACAACTAGCGTGCAGAGTTGGCACAACTTCAGCCAAGCAGATAAAGAAAAAAGATTGAAAGAATTAACCGCTATACAATACAAAGTCACTCAAGAAAATGGTACAGAAAAAGCTTTCTCTTCTGCTTACGATTCAGAAATATATGACGGTAAAACTCCTCTACATCCAAATGATTCTGGATATGCGACGTATACTGGTATATATGTAGACATAGTGAGTGGTGAGCCACTATTCCTTTCTACTGATAAATTCGATAGCGGCACCGGCTGGCCCAGCTTCGTACGGCCTCTAGCTACTAGCTCTGTGTCTCTACACATGGACAAAGGCTTCTTCTCTACTCGTACCGAAGTGCGCAGCTCTATAGCTGATTCGCATCTGGGTCATGTTTTCAATGATGGACCAAAGGATCGCGGAGGCAAAAGGTATTGCATGAATGGCGCAGCTTTGGACTTTATTCCATATGACAAAATGGAAGCAAAGGGATACGGAGAATATATCAAATTAATAAAGTAACTCAACCCCCACCCCTAACCCCTCCCACATGGGGAGGGGGACCACCTCAAATGCATTTGTATTTCTGAGTGGCCCTCGCCCCTTGCGGGAGAGCTGGAGAGGGGATGAATAAAAACATATGGAAACAAAAAAATATAATATAATAAGAGCTAGCGATGCATCATTTATTGATAAATTAAAGTCAAGCTTAAAGGTTGCTAGTGTGCCGGCAATCATTGCTTCGCTGTGTTGTCTGTCACCGCTCATACTTGTGATGACGGGCCTAGCGACTGTATCATTCGCAACCTCTCTGGCCGACACATTGTATGGCACATACAAGTGGGTCTTTCGTATTATCGGTCTGGTGGCTCTACTGGTCGCTTTCTATTTCCATTTACAGCGCACTGGCATATGCACTCTGGACGACGCCAAGAAGCATAGGAATGAAATAATTAACAAATTACTTTTGGTCTTAATAATTGGTGTATTGTCCTACATAATATTCCTCTATGTGATAGTGGGGTATGTGGGAAAGTGGTATGGGATTTGGAGTTAAGTTTTATAACTTTTCATTACCATCTTTAAAGTTTTTCTTTAAGTTTATTTACTGAGTCTTTATTATTTGAAATATAATCATTAGTACGTTGAACAACATTACTAGTCTGCTCATCAAGTTTAGTAAATATCTCGTCGATATCTTTCAAAGAATTCATCAGTTTTTCTGCATTTGCTTTAGTCACTTCTGCTCTTTTATCACTTTCTATCACTAAAAAGCTATTAAAATCTAAATTTAAACGTTCAGTTCTGGTTTTAAAATACTCAAATAAAGAAACCTTTCCAAAACCCTTCCAAAAAACGATTCCATATATTAAGATAAAAATAATTAGTGGTCCTAAATACATACTTATAAAAGTTTGCCACCCACTAACTTGATAAAAATGTGGTACATATTTTCCGAAATTAACAACTGCTAATTTATCAGCCATATCAGCACTACCAAAAAGTATATACAGCATTACTCCTTTATTCCAAATAATAAATGATAGCAAATATAGTCTAAATATTGATGACGTTGGGGGTGTTTCTAAAAAGTTTTTTGCAAAGTCCCAAGTATTTTGAATTTGACCACTAGTATCCATCTTGTTGTTGTTTATATCTTCTGAAACATATGCTTTGCCAATCTGTGGAGGAGTATTTTTAATTTGAGGTTGCATATTCAATATATTATACCACTTACTCTAAAAATTTGTAATAGTTTTCTCTATGTCAATAAATTTATTATAATCTGTATATACAAGTATACATATTTTGCATAATTTATGTACTTGCTTTATTTTACAAGGTTATTTTAAGTTTTTTCATATATTAATTTTATATCTTAGTTTACTTATATACATTTTGTCTCGTAGCTATATCTGCTATCTCAATAATCATACAATCTTCATATTTTATAAAAATAACCCTATATATTCCAACCCTAATCCTATAAGAATCAATAACATTTACCAATTTCTTTATATCTATATTATTTCTTATATTTGGCCAGGCTTTAAGTTCTGTAATTGTAGAAAGGAT